>JAFVQP010000113.1 GCA_017504735.1 Clostridia bacterium
ATACATGGGTGCCGCATTTTTCATTTTACTACTATATTCTTACATCACAAAAGATGCCAGCACAAGCATTTGTGCTTTCATACTTTCTCTACCGCCATTCTTGATAGCAAACGTTTCCCCCGCTCGTTTTTTCCTCTATGGTATTGCTTTAACCCTCTTTATCAAGTCGGGGAAAATCGCCGCAATCTGCGCCCTGCTTACGGTATTTTTCAGCTTTGGGTATATGGACGGATTGTACGGATATCCCACCGACTTATTGGTGCAATCTTTACTCGCCGCCCTACTCCCCTGTCTACTTTTTCTCCTCTTCCCCACTTCATTGTTGAAAGAACTTGAAAACCGCTTAATCTTTTATCGAGAAAAACACCTCTCTCGCATTGCCATCAACCGCAACCGCTCCGCCATCGGAGAACAGCTGTTTGAAATTTCCGCCGTTTTCCGTGAAATAGAAACCACTTTCACAGCTCTCAGCGGTGACGAAGTAGAAACGGAAGCACGCGCACATATATACAACGCCCTAACGGAGGAAATTTGCGAACGTTGCCCTGACCGCACCCTTTGCCTGCATAGTGCAGGTGAAAAAAACATACGCAGTCTCATTGAAATGGGCTGCCAAAAGGGAAAAGCGAGCTTGATTGACCTTCCGCATGAATTATCCGCGGTGTGCAATCGACAAAGCGAGCTCTTATATGCGCTCAATCATCATTTGCACGATTATAAAAATTATATGTTACAAGCGGAAAACGCCGCTGACGGAAGAGCTATGTTGGCAAACCAAGCCAAGGGTATCAGCGAAATTTTACGCAACCTCGCCCTTGAACAAAGCGAACCGCTACGCCTTTATACAGACAAGGAACGTGCCCTTAACCTCGCCCTTTTGCGGGCAGGTATCGTCTGTTCAGAAGTATTGATTTACGGAGATGAAGACAACCTTACCCTATCCCTCATCAGTTTTGGAAAGGCAGACGTCAAAAAGATTGCCGCAATCGCTTCACACCTTTTCCAAGTAGAAATGATTATCTCCGAGCGAATTTCGCTCAGCCATGAAAAATTTTGTTGTATCTTACATAAAAAACCTCTTTACGATGCGGCATTTGGGATAGCCTGCGCTACAAAAACGGGTGAATACAACAGCGGTGATACACATTCCGTTATTAAAATCGATGAAAGCCATTTTATGGTGGCTTTGTCCGATGGTATGGGTAGCGGTGACTACGCAAAGAAAATTTCGGAAAGTACAATTTCATTGCTAGAAAGCTTTTATCGTGCAAAAATGCCATCACAGCTGGTACTTTCGACGGTCAATAAATTGCTAACCTTTAACAAAGAGGAAAGCTTTGCCTGCGTGGACATCGCAATTGTCGATTTAAACAGCGGGCTTGCGGATATCGTCAAAATCGGTTCACCCGCAGGCTTTATCCTGTCCGCAAATGCGGTAAAAGTACTAGAAAACGCTTCCCTGCCCTTGGGGATTTTAGAGGCAATACGACCTAGCACCGCGGAATATTCCTTAAACAATAACGATGTCTTGCTATTTATCAGCGACGGCATCGCGGATGCATTTGGCTCCACCACCGATCTATACGACACCTTACGCACAGTACCCATGCATAACCCTCAACAGCTAGCAGATGAATTGTTACAACGCGCACTGTCCGCTTATGGCGGCGTAGCCAAGGATGATATGACTGCGGTGGCGGTACGTATATTTAAACCACTGAACGCATAAAAAAAAGGCGCATCGTAAGATACGCCTTTTTTGTCAGCTAAAAATTATTCTTCGCTGTTTTCATCTTCAACTTTTTCGTCTGCAACAACTTCTTCAGCAGCTTCTTCAGCAGCATTTGCTTTTGCAGCCATCTTAGCAATTCTTGCATCCTTTCTAGCCTGCGCCTTCATTTCCTTCGTTACGATACGAGCCGCATCGATACGGGAACGCATTTCCTGAGGTGTAGGAGGTACGAATGCGGAACCTTCTGCGTTTTCTTCGATTACTTCGTAACCGCTGTCTCTATTAAGAAGGGAAGCTTCCGTTTCGCCGTCGAACATATGAATGTGTTTTGCGTCGAATGCAAGTTCTACGATGTCGCCCAAAGCAACGATTGCACGGCTGGAGATTTTTGCGATCATCTGCGTGGAGTTATCGATGATGGAGCTTTCTTTACCTTCGTAGTTCAATTCGCAGTAAACTTGCGTTTCAGCACCGAGCTTTTCGATAACTTCGATACGTGCTTTTACCAACGTTTCAGGAGAGTTAGAGATGAACAACTGATCCTGGTGAATATCTTCAGGACGAACACCAAGCGTAATAGCCTTACCGGTATCAAGGTATTCGTTCATATTTCTAATACGAGCAACAAGCGATTCAGGCAAAAGAATCTTATTGCCGCCAACAAAGTTGATATATACTTTGCCGCCTTCGCTCGTCAAGGTGGATTCCTTGAAGAAGTTCATCTGAGGGGTACCGATGAAGCCTGCAACGAAAAGGTTTACAGGATAATCGTAAAGGTTCTGAGGGGTATCAACCTGCTGCATGAAACCATCTTTCATAACAACGATTCTCGTACCCATGGTCATAGCTTCTACCTGGTCGTGGGTAACGTAGATGAACGTCGTAGCAAGACGAGCGTGCAATTTGGAGATTTCCGTTCTCATCGAAGCACGAAGTTTTGCGTCGAGGTTGGACAAAGGTTCGTCGAGCAAGAATACCTTGGGTTCACGAACGATGGTACGACCAAGTGCAACACGTTGTCTTTGACCACCGGACAATGCCTTAGGTTTTCTGGAAAGGTAATCGGTGATACCGAGGATTTCAGCAGCTGCCTTAACCTTCTGGTCGATGATTTCCTTGGGTACTTTTCTAAGCTTAAGACCAAACGCCATGTTGTCATATACGGACATGTGAGGATAGAGTGCGTAGTTCTGGAATACCATCGCGATATCTCTATCTTTGGGTACAACGTCGTTTACAAGCTTACCGTCGATATACAATTCACCGGACGAAATTTCTTCCAAACCTGCGATCATACGAAGGGTGGTAGACTTACCGCAACCGGAAGGACCTACGAGTACGATGAATTCTTTATCTCTGATATCGAGACAGAAATCGAAAACCGCCTGTACGCCCGAGGGATATACTTTGTTGATGCCTTTCAGCAAAAGTCCTGACATATAATTGTTCCTCCTAAAGAACATAAATTTTCATCTATAACATTTTACTATATTTTTCAAGAAAATACAATAGACAAAATAGACAAACTTAGCCCTTTCTATTATCCATTTTGTACAACTTATTTTCTTGTAAAATATGTTTTTCTACATTTATATACGCATGCGAGGATTTTCCTTTGGGAATTCCACCTTGGAGGGGATACATATATAAAGTATTTTTTACTCTTTAAACGGCGCGTAATATTCTGCGCCATTTTCAATTTTTACACGCCCTTGCATATAATCGATAAGCTCGCTGCAAAAAGCCTCTACCTGCGCTTTTTTCACTGCAACCAAAAAGCGCACCGCCGCACCATAATCGGTCGAAAGAAGGGAGCAGGTATGCGATGAAAGGTATTTTTGCACTCCGTCTATCCCTGTATAATCCACCTCAATCGTCCGCTCGGCGCACATTTCCAACACACGGATATCCGCACCGTCCAAATTTTCCGCAACCGAGGAAGAATAGGCGCGCACCAACCCGCCTGCGCCAAGTTTGACGCCGCCAAAATATCGTACCACCGCCACCGCAGTTTCGTACAATTTTTTCGCCTTTAGCACCTCTAACATAGGTACACCCGCCGTGCCCTGCGGTTCGCCATCGTCCGAAAAACGCTGTAAATTCCCCGTTTTATCCGAAATAAACGCATAACAAACGTGCGTGGCAAGTGAATGTTGCGAGCGAATTTTTGCAATAAACTCCCTCGCTTCTTCCTCACTCTCCACATGCGTGCTGTACGTGATAAAACGTGATTTTTCAATAATTTTTTCGCTTTCGTGCGGCGCAAACACCGTGCGTACCGTTTTTTCCATAACTACCTAAAAAACGGTGAAGTTTTACCTCGTTTTGTAAAACTTCACCGTATCCTCTTATTTTACAACCACTTTGAGGTGTACTTTTTTACCCTTATGCAAAACAAATTCGTTTGCAGGAATGGGCATGTTGGGGTCGCTCACTTTCGTTTCGTCCACGGAAACACCGCCCTGCTCAATCAAACGGCGAGCTTCGCCCTTCGATTTTGCAACGCCTGCCGCAACCATCGCATCTACCACCGTCGCAACGTCCGAAACCTCTTTCGTCAAGAGTTCCGCTGCACCGCCGCCAAACGCTGCTTTTGCCTGGCTGTCTGCAAGCTTTGCCTTTTCTTCACCGTGTACTTCTTTCGTCAACTCGTACGCCAAAACTTCCTTCGCCTTGTTAATACGTTCGTCACGATGTGCGCAAAGTTCCTCAATCTGTTCCAAAGGCAAGAAGGTAAGGAGTTTCATGCATTTTTCCACGTCGTCGTCCGCAATATTTCTCCAATACTGGTAGAATTCATAAGGCGTGGTTTTATTTTCGTCAAGCCATACCGCGCCTTTTGCCGTTTTACCCATCTTCTTACCGTCCGAGGTGGTCAGAAGGGTGAACGTCATCGCAAACGCAGGCTTTTGCTCCTTTACACGGATAAGGTTCATACCCGCCAAGATGTTACTCCACTGGTCGTCACCGCCAAGTTCCAACGAACAACCGTACTTTTGATGCAACACGAGGAAGTCGTACGCCTGCATCAACATATAGTTAAATTCGAGGAAGGACAAACCGCGTTCCAAACGCTGTTTAAAGCATTCTGCACTCAACATTCTATTTACGGAGAAATGCGCACCGATTTCACGAAGGAAATCGATGTAGTTCAAGTCCATCAACCAGTCGCCGTTATCCACCACGATTGCCGCATTTTCACCTTCAAAGCTGATAAAGCGGGACATTTGCTTTTTGAAGCATTCTACGTTGTGACGAATGGTTTCCTTGGTCATCATCGAACGCATATCCGTTCTACCCGAAGGGTCGCCGACCATTGCCGTACCACCACCAATCAAAATGATGGGTTTGTGACCTGCTTGTTGCATATGGTGCATAGCAATAAGCTGCATAAAGTGCCCTACGTGGAGGGAGTCCGCCGTGGGGTCAAAACCGATATAGAAGGGCACGCTTTCTTTGCCCAATTTTTCATAAAGTTCTTCTTCGTAAACCGTTTGTTTTACAAACCCTCTCGCACGGAGAGTATCCATTACGTTTACCGACATATTTTTCTCCTTTTGATTAAAAATCAAATACAAATTATCTATATAAATTTACAACTTTTTCACCCGATTGTCAAGCGTTTTATTCCGCTTATAATGCTTTGACTGTATATTCTTACCAAAAACTTGACAAAAGCCCCCTTTTTATGGTAA
>JAFVQP010000114.1 GCA_017504735.1 Clostridia bacterium
AGGGTTTCGGCATCTATGCCGATTTCCTCATTGGAAAAGGCGATATACAGCCTATTTTGCGTATGTGTAACTGAAAAAAAAGGGGCGTTTTCCACGTACGGCTTCCCGTGCTTCGAGCGTAAAATTACCACGCAGTCTTTCCCGAAATACACGGAAAATATCTTTTTTAATGCCGCTTCCGTAGTGAAAGCGGATTTGTCGGCAAAAAATATTTTTTCCATAATATAGCAATATTATAACAGGAGTGAGATAAAATGTCAAGAAGTGAAAGGGCAAAAGAGAAATTCTTACAAGGATATGCATGTTCGCAGGCGGTTGCACTCGCATTTTGCGACGTAATGGGCGTGGATGAGGATACCGTTAGCAAAATGATGTTGCCGTTTGGCGGTGGTTTGGGGCGGTTGCGCTTGACTTGCGGAGCGGTCAGTGGCATGGCGGCTGTGGTTGGTATGGTGTTTGCCGATGCGGAACATTCTCCCGAGAATAAAAAGAAAGTCTATGCCATCGTGCAGGAATTGTGCGCTAAATTTCAAGCGAAAACGGGCAGCTTGATTTGCTCGGAGTTGTTAAGCGGTATGAAAGTGCCGGTAGAAGTTGGGGGAGTTGCGGAAGCGCGCACTGCGGAATATTACCGTAAACGCTCCTGCGCGGATATGGTGGCGTTGGCTGCACAAATCGTAGAGGATTACTTAAAAGAACAAGGGATTTTATAAATGGAAAACGCGAGTGGCTAAAACCTCTCGCGTTTTGTCTATTTTTAAATTATTTACTGCTCTTGGAAACGTTAAAGTAGTATTCTACAACGTCGCCGTCTTGCATGATATATTCCTTGCCTTCGGAGCGAACCTTACCTTCCGCCTTTGCTGCCGCAATCGAACCAAGGGTAACAAGGATTTCCCAGTTCACAACGTCCGCGCGGATAAAGCCTTTTTCAAAGTCGGTATGGATTTTACCTGCCGCCTGCGGTGCTTTCGTACCTTTGACAATCGTCCAAGCGCGCGTTTCTTTTTCGCCTGCCGTAAGGTAAGAAATCAAACCAAGAAGTGCGTAGGATTTTTTAATCAAACGGTCCAAACCGCTTTCACCCAAACCGAATTCTTCCATAAATACCGCTTTATCGTCGGGATCCATTTGAGAAAGTTCTTCTTCCGTCTTTGCGCAGATAACCAAAACTTCCGCGCCTTCTTTTGCCGCAAACTCTTTTACCTTGACAACGTGGGGGAGAGAGTCCTCATCCTTGCCCATATCGTCTTCTTTGATGTTTGCCGCGTAAATAACGGGTTTGCTGGTCAAAAGGAAGCAGTTTTTCATAAATTCGTCTTCGCCGTCGGCAAAATCGAAATTACGTGCGGGCTTTTCACTTTCAAGATGTGCGTACAATCTTTCAAGGAACGCATATTCTTCTACGGCTTTCTTATCCGAACCGCCGCGCGCCTGCACCTTAACCTTGTTCATACGGTTTTGCACCGCTTCCATATCGGACATAACGAGTTCAAGGTTGATGGTTTCAATATCATCCACGGGATCGATTTTGTTGTCAACGTGGGTAATGTTGGAATCTTCAAAGCAGCGTACAACGTGTACGATTGCATCAACTTCGCGGATGTGGGAGAGGAATTTGTTGCCCAACCCTTCGCCGCGCGACGCACCTTTTACAAGACCTGCGATATCTACGAATTCGATAACGGCAGGGGTAACCTTCTTACTTGCATACAAAGCGGCAAGCTTGTCCAAACGTTCATCAGGAACGGCTACAACCCCTACGTTGGGTTCGATGGTACAGAAGGGGTAGTTTGCACATTCTGCGCCAGCATGCGTGATTGCGTTGAAAAGAGTGGATTTCCCTACGTTGGGAAGACCTACGACACCAAGTTTCATATCTTTTTAATCCTTTTAATGTGTTTTTGCAAAAAATTCCTATATATTATAATACAAAATTCAAAATTTGGCAAATTAAACTTGCCCAAATTAAAAAAATATGTTAATATATTTTAAGAAAAAAATACAAAATACCAAAAAATGAAGGTAAAATATGGATTACAAGAAATATATTGCGGAAAAAATCAATGTTGAAGGTGTATCGAAAGAAGAAATTTACGATTCGATTGCGCTTCCTCCCAACCTTGAAATGGGGGATTACGCATTGCCTTGCTTTAAATTTGCAAAAGTTTTGAGAAAAAGCCCTGTAATGATTGCAGAAATGCTTAAAGGTGAAATTGCAACGGACGAGGTTATCAGCGAGGTATCGGCAGTAAACGGTTACTTGAACTTTAAAATCAACAAGGACGGTTTTGTGCGCGCAACGCTTGAGAAAATTTTGACGGAAAAGGAAGCGTACGGCTCGTCCAAGGAAGGCGCAGGGAAAACGGTATGTATCGACTATTCGTCTATTAACATTGCAAAGCCTTTCCACATTGGTCACCTTTCCACGACGGTTTTGGGCGGTGCATTATATCGTATCTTTAATACTCTTGGTTATAATGCGGTGGGCATCAACCATTTGGGGGACTATGGTACGCAATTTGGTAAGCTCATTTCCGCGTACAAGCGTTGGGGGGATAAGGAAACGATTGAAAAGGGCGGTATTCGTGCTTTGAATGAATTGTACGTAAAATTCCACCAAGAAGCGGAAGAACACCCCGAATATGATGATGAAGCTCGTGCGTACTTCAAGAAAATCGAACAGGGAGATGAAGAATGTCAGGCACTTTTCCACTGGTTTAAGGATTTGACCTTAAAGGACGTGCAAAGGATTTACGATATGCTTGATATCCATTTCGATTCTTATGCAGGGGAAAGTTTCTACTCGGATAAAATGCAACCCGTTGTAGATGAACTTCGCGAAAAGAATTTGCTTGTAGAAAGCCGTGGTGCGCAGGTTGTCGATTTGGAAGCATACAATATGCCCCCCTGCATTATCTTAAAATCGGACGGCTCTTCCTTGTACGCAACGCGTGATATGGCAGCCGCTATGTATAGAAAAAATACCTACGATTTCTATAAATGCTTGTACGTGGTTGCTTACCAGCAAAACTTGCACTTTAAGCAATTCTTCAAGGTGCTTGAAATGATGGGTAAGGACTGGGCGCAGGATTTGGTGCACGTAGCGTATGGTATGGTATCCTTGGAAGAAGGTACGATGTCCACGCGTAAGGGTAACGTCGTGTTCTTGGAAGACGTAATCAATAAGTGTATCGAAAAAGCGTATAAAATTATTGACGAAAAGAACCCTAACCTTGAAAATAAGGAAGAGGTTGCGCAAAAGGTAGGCGTTGGTGCGGTTATCTTCGGTGCTCTTTACAACAACAAAATCAAGGATATTGTGTTCTCTTACGATAAAGTGTTAAATTTTGACGGCGAAACTAGCGTTTACGTACAATATACCTGTGCGAGAGCAAAATCGGTGCTTAATAAGGGCGGTGTACCTGAAGCGTTTGAACTTCCCGAACTTTCCACGCAGGAAATCGAGCTTGTGAAAGCAATTTCCACCCTTCCTGAAACGGTGCAAGCGGCTGCTGAGAAATACGAACCTTCGTTGATTGCCCGCTTTGCGGTTGACGTTGCGCAGAAATTCAACAAATTCTACTTCGATTGTAAAATCTTGGCCGCGGAAGATGAAAAGACGAAAAACTTCCGTTTAGTTTTGACGAATGCGACCTTACAAGCCTTAACAAACGCATTTGCGTTGCTTGGTATCGGTATTCCTGAAAAAATGTAAAGACAGAATATTTTTTATAGTTCATAAGGGGGGGCTTATGAAAAAGATACTGACTTCTATTTTATTGGCTTTGATGCTTTTGGGATTGACTGGGTGCTCGTTTCTTATGGGTGATTACCCTAAATATACACATGAATATCTTGAAGTAACAGACTCGGGGAGGACGTATAAGCAATTATATA
>JAFVQP010000011.1 GCA_017504735.1 Clostridia bacterium
ACCAGCTCCGTAGCCGTCAATCAAACGAGAACCATGTGGCACCGAACCAACTTTCTTCAAGCCCGTCGCAGACAATTCCCAACATTCACCCAATTCTGCCACATGTACATTGCGGGCAGGCATACCCATACGTTTCGCTAAATCACAGTGTTTCTTCAACATTTTATATTCGCCGTGAATTGGAATAAAATAACGAGGACGAATCAAAGCGTGGATAATCTTAATTTCTTCCTGACAAGCGTGCCCCGAAACGTGAACCGCCGCCAAACGTTCGTAAACAACTTCACAACCACGATGTACCAAATTATTCACAACATCAGCCACCGCACCTTCGTTTCCCGAAATCGGTGATGCTGAGAAAATGACTGCATCACTTGGCCCTAAATTGATTTGAGCAAATTCACCGTTTGCCATACGACTCAACGCAGCATTTGGTTCGCCTTGACTACCCGTCAACAAGACCAAAACTTCTTCGTTTTTGAACGCATTGATTTTGCTAATTTCGATGATGTTTTCGGGACGAGTTTTCATTTCACCGAGTTTAATTGCAATATCACTGACCGCAATCATACTACGTCCCAAGAAAGCAACTTTACGTTTGTACTTTTGAGCCAAGTCCAAAATTTGTTGCATACGGTGGACGTTAGAAGCGAACGAAGTAATGAACAAGCGTTTATCTTTGTATTGAGCAAACAACTCATCTAAACGTTCACCAACGGTTGTTTCACTCATAGTAAAACCTTCACGTTCAATGTTCGTACTTTCGCATAACATCAAAGAAACACCCTTACGACCGATTTCCCCGATGCGAGCCAAATCAATCGGTTGGTTATCCACTGGCGTTAAGTCAATCTTCAAGTCCCCGCTGTGGAAAACAGTTCCCAACGGTGTGGTAATTGCTACCGCAAACGCCCCAGGGATTGAGTGGTTGACATGGACAAATTCAACCGCGAATTCACCGATTTTAACCACCGCACGGGGACGCACCGCCACCGCCTTAACTTTCAAACCCGAGTGTTCACGCAACTTGTGTTCGATTAAACCCAACGTCATACGACTTGCATAAATTGGAGCTGGAACTTCTTTCAAAGCAAACGGCAAGCCACCAATGTGGTCTTCGTGTCCGTGTGTAATGATGTACCCTTTAACTTTGTGCTTGTTACGGATTAAGTAGGTAATGTCTTGAACGACTAAATCAATCCCGGGCATTTTGTTATTGTCGGGAAAACCTAACCCTGCATCAACCACGATGATGTCATCACCAAATTCGAAAACGGTCATGTTTTTACCGATTTCGCCCAGTCCCCCCAAGAAACTAATTCTTAAATTTTTACTCATTTTTCTCTCTCCTTACTGTCTAATTTAGATTCACAATTTTATTGTAAATAGCACTTTTGCTCAATTCCGTCGTACGTTCATTGTGGATTGTTAAACGGTTACGCACGACTTCATAAATTCCCAGTTGTTGAAATACCGCAAAACAGAAGACAAACTGGAAGATGTTTTTCTTTGGTAACACGATTTTGCTAAATAATTTTAAGGGTGATTGACAAAAATTATTTTGATTTACCAAATTTAGCGTTGCTTTATAATAATCAATAAAAACCGACCTGTCAACACTTAACCCACCAATAATGGCTTGCAAGCTTTGGTCAGGGGTAACCGCCAACTCATCATGTAAGTAACGTTGCAACACCAAAGCTTTTTCATCATCGTTAATCGCAAACGGAATCACACACTTAACCACCGC
Organism: Clostridia bacterium; assembly: GCA_017504735.1. The sequence continues at coordinate 1,751 of JAFVQP010000011.1, forward strand.
TTGCGGAGCTGTGCCGTCATTTTGTTGCAATTCAAATATCACACTCTTGTTACAAGGCGACGCCAAAATTTCGTTAAAGACTGCCCCGCCGAAGAAAATAAACTTCAACTGCCCGTTGTCAAATTTAGTATGAATCGGGTGGCTTGGCAAACTCACAGCATGTGTTTGGCGTAAGACGGTCATCAAAACTGGTGCCGGATTACCACAGCCCGTCGGTTCAAGCATGGCAACTTCTTGGAAAAATTGTTGGTTCAATTCTTCGGCACTAATTTCAAAATCATAGTACTTACAATTTTCCGTCGTTTGCGTTGCCAAAGTATCCGTAACAATTTGTTGGAATAACGTACGGAACTGCGTAAAGTTCGCCACTGGCAAAGACATACCCGCTGCCATTGCATGCCCACCAAAAGTTGATAAGTATTCCGCCGCTTTGGTAATACATTCGACTAAATGTACGCCCACAATACTACGTCCGCTCCCTTTGTAGACTTCAGCTTTACCACCTAACACAATACAAGGTCGCCCGTACTTTTCCGCAA
>JAFVQP010000115.1 GCA_017504735.1 Clostridia bacterium
TCAATCATAGAATCCACATACAACGACAAATCAATATTATCTCTTGCGATATATTCATCCAAATCTGCATAAATTCCCTTGCTCGTCCAATATGCCGAGGTATCGTCAAATACTTGAATGACGTCAGGTAATTGATCTGCCATATACATACGATATACGGCTTCATTATAAGAACCTGTCAAATTGACAATTTTCACTTTATAGCCTTCCGCTTCGTATTTCTTTTCAAAAGCATTACGAAGAACTTTTAAGTTTTCACGTTCGCTAGAATTATTCAAAATGCCAACGGTAATTTCCGTTGCGCCCACTTTGGGTTTCCCGCAAGCCGTTAAGCCAAGTCCAGATACCGTCATCAATGCGCCAAGGGCAATCGTAGCAATTTTTTTCATGTTTTTCATCTTTTTTCTCCTGTCATCTAAATTTATTATTTTACGGTTACAGTACAATTTGCAAAAGGTACAGTAACGATAATTTTATCATTATTGACCACATAGTCCGTAGTCGCTTTACCGTCAATCAAAACTTGTTCGCTTCCCGAAGGTTTATCGAACGTCAATTTCAGCTTCATATCCCCAACAACACCTTTGGCGTTCAAAATCGTAAAGGAATTCCTCGTCATTTTTACACTGAATTTCAAAGAACCAACTTCCATATGATTCATTTGCCAATAGGTCAACTTTTCAGGTAAATTGTGCGTAAATCCAATGATATCCGCTTCCGTTGCGTCAAAGCCGAAGAACCCGTAAGGAATTGCTGCATACATAAGGCTTGCTTCCAAGAATTCACTATCCAATCCTGCACCGCCTTCATTACCGCTGCCTTGTACCGTCACAACGTCTTGGCGGTCGTAATATTCGCGGTAGAAGTTAATTCCTTCGCCGCCATAAGAAGCCACTTTATCATACCAAGCATTGATTTCTTTCAATCTGCCAAAAGCGTCTTCTACACCGCGTTCTTGCACTCTTGCAACCAAGTCGTGATAGCTCCAAGTAATAACCGCACCGCCGTCGTTTACCGAATCGCCGAAACGCAATCTGCCTTCGCCGCCCTTTTGATATGCCCACAGATAATCCTTCTTATTATCCACAGTTGAATAACGAGGTGCAAATTCAAAGATATAAATATCGTCGCCCGTCGAAGTATCGCCTTCTACGATTCTATCTCCGTCAATCCAATCCATAATGGATTTCACCTGTGCGTCAGTCCCGATCCCGTAAGAGATTGCCTCTAAGTTATAATGCAAATACCCATAATCGAGTTTATTACCTTCCGCCGTAATACCTTGGATAAATCTACCCGTTTTTGCGTCCCAGAAACCACCTTTTTCAGACCAATCGTAATCACCGTCAACATAAGGCTTTTCGATATTCGTTTTCAAATCGGAAAGTATCGTTTCCAAATCCGTAACCGAATACGTCCACTGTATACGCTCATCCATATTGTAAGGATGACGGATATTTGCCGTAGTGTCCGTAATTCCATACGCTGCCGCCATTTTTTCTACGCCGATTACCGCTTTCAACGCTCCGTAGAAGTTTACGTTCGACCAAAAGTTAATGGCAGGCGAAGGAGTTATATCGTAATAGCAGTCGCTAATGCCGTGACCTACTTTATTAGGAATACCGTCATGTCCTTGTAGGTAGCTGATATCCAGCATACCTTGCTTACCATTTAAGCATTCCAATTCCCACATAATCGCTTGGCGGAGCTTCGCAAGATTATTTTGCAAAAATTCCAAATCTCTACTGGTAGAAGCATATTCGGCAAATGCCATAATATATTGCGACGTAGGGAAAGACTGACGGGTATCGTAGTTCAGCTGGAAATAATTCAATCTGAATTCTATATCCAATGCCTTCCCCTCTTTGGGTTGCACTTTCACCCCTACTGCAGTAAGATTTTGACCATTCCAGTTTTCATTCAAATACATCGGCAGCCATGTTCTTGAAGCGGTATAAGCAGTTTGTTCAGGATTTGTGACCGCCCAAGTGGAAAGAGGTACTTCATACCACGTTTCCCCACCGTTTTCCGTTTTCCAAATCACGTAAACTTCTTCGACATCCGAATCCATACCGAA
>JAFVQP010000116.1 GCA_017504735.1 Clostridia bacterium
ATGAATATAAAATTATTTTTACAAGGCGCGTGTTCAAGGGCTGGGAAACGGACAACGCGCAATACAGCAAAAGAGGTCGTAGATATGAAAGGGATTATTTTGGCAGGTGGTAGCGGTACGAGACTGTACCCGTTGACGATGGTAACCAGTAAACAGCTGTTGCCCGTTTACGACAAACCGATGATTTATTATCCGTTGAGCACGTTGATGCTTGCGGGCATTAGGGATATTTTAATTATTTCTACCCCCGAGGATAAAAGCCGTTTTGAAAACTTGTTGGGGGACGGTTCGTCTTTTGGTATTCGTCTTTCGTATGCCATACAACCCAAGCCTGAGGGCTTAGCGCAGGCGTTTATTATCGGGGAGGAATTTATTGGAGATTCCCCTTGCGCTATGGTATTGGGGGATAATATCTTCCACGGTGCGGGGTTGACTCAGCATTTGCATAACTCGGTAAACCGTGCGAAAAACGGCGAGGCGACAATATACGGGTATTACGTGCGAGACCCGGAACGTTTCGGCATTGTCGAATTGGACGCAAATAACAATGCAATTTCCATTGAGGAGAAACCGAAACACCCGAAATCGAATTATTGTGTAACCGGCTTATATTTCTACCCGAAAGGCGTCAGCGAGATGGCAAAGAAAGTGGTGCCGTCCGAACGTGGGGAGTTGGAAATAACCAGCTTGAATAATTTATATTTGCAAGAGGGTAGAGTGCACGTTACTACGCTTGGCCGTGGGTATTCTTGGATGGATACGGGCACGCACGAATCGTTGATACAAGCTTCCGATTACGTGCATATGGTAGAGCTGAGCCAGGGCTTAAAAATTGCCTGCTTGGAAGAAGTTGCGTATATTAACGGCTGGATTAAAAGAGAGCAGTTGTTGGAAGCGGCGAAAAAGTTGTCGAAGAACCAATATGGCGAGTATTTGTCGAGAGTGGCGGAAGATAAGATTCGTTACGTTAACATCAAGAGAAAACTGTAAGAGGCTAATCGTAGCTTAACAAAGACAATTACGGAGAGAAGAAATGGCGAATATTTTAGTGACGGGTGGCGCAGGATTTATCGGTGCAAATTTCGTGTATTTAGAATTGCAGGAACATCCTGAAGATAGAATTATCTGTATTGATAAATTGACGTACGCAGGAAATTTGGAAACGTTGGAAAGGGCAATGACGTACCCGAATTTCCGCTTTGAAAAAATTGATATTTGCGACAGGGATGCGGTGTTCAAAATTTTTGAGGAAGAGAAAATTGACATCGTGGTAAATTTTGCCGCGGAAAGCCACGTAGACAGGTCTATTGAAGACCCCGGCATTTTCTTGCAAACGAATATCTTGGGCACACAGGTGTTGATGGACGCGTCCAGATGTTTTAATGTAAAGCGGTATCATCAAGTATCCACGGACGAGGTGTACGGGGATTTGCCTTTGGATAGACCCGACTTACTGTTTACCGAACAAACTCCGTTGAAAACCAGTTCGCCCTATTCTTCTTCTAAGGCAGGTGCGGATTTATTGGTAAACGCTTACCATAGAACGTATGGACTTCCTACGACAATCAGCCGTTGTTCCAATAACTACGGGCCGTATCAGTTCCCAGAAAAACTGATTCCGTTGATGATTGCCAAAGCGCTGGACGAAAAGGATTTGCCCGTATACGGTGAGGGCTTAAACGTGCGCGATTGGTTGTACGTGGAGGACCATTGTAAAGCAATTGACCTGATTATCCGTAAAGGTAAGGTAGGTGAAACGTACAACATCGGCGGGCATAACGAAATGCGCAATATCGATATTGTAAAGATTATCTTAAAAGAGCTTGGAAAAGGCGAGCATTTAATCAAACACGTTACGGATAGAAAGGGGCACGACATGCGCTATGCGATTGACCCCACCAAGATACATACGGAGCTGGACTGGTTACCTGAAACGATGTTTGCGGACGGGATTAAAAAGACGATTGCATGGTATTTAGAAAATAAAACCTGGTGGGAAAGAATCGTTTCCGGTGAATATGCAAACTACTATGAAAAGATGTACGGCGAGCGTTTGAAAAACGTAAAATAAACAGGAAAAGGTAAAGAGATGAAGGTATTGGTAACAGGCGTCAAAGGACAGCTTGGATACGACGTTGTAAAGACTTTGCAAAGCCGTGGCTATACGGCTGTGGGGGTAGACGTTGAGGAAATGGATATCACCGACGAAACAAGTGTTATAAACGTTATGCAAGAAGTGATGCCGGATGCCGTTGTACACTGTGCGGCTTGGACGGCGGTGGACATAGCAGAAGATAAAGAGAATATAGAAAAGGTATACGCCGTAAACGTAAAAGGTACGGAATATATTGCAAAGGCGTGTAAGAAGCAAAACTGTAAAATGCTGTACTTATCCACAGACTACGTTTTTGACGGACAGGGCGAGAAACCTTGGGAACCTGAGGATAAACGCAACCCGTTAAACGTGTACGGTCAAACCAAATGCGATGGGGAAATTGCCATAGAAAATATTTTGGAAAAATATTTCATTGTCCGCATTTCTTGGGTGTTTGGCGTAAATGGTAAAAATTTCATTAAAACGATGTTGACGCTCGGTCAAACCCGCGATACGTTGACGGTAGTGGACGACCAAGTGGGTAGCCCTACGTATACGTATGATTTAAGTAGATTGATTGTGGATATGATAGAGACGGATAAATACGGTATCTATCATGCTACAAATGAGGGGATTTGCAGTTGGTTTGAGTTTGCCAGTGAGATATTCCGTCAAGCGTCCGCGTTCAATCCGCGTTATGCAAGCGTAAAAGTTTTGCCTGTAACAAGCGACGCCTTTCCCGTAAAAGCGAAACGCCCGTCGAACAGCCGAATGAGCAAGACGAAGTTGGATGAAAACGGTTTTGACAGATTGCCGGCTTGGCAGGATGCATTGCAAAGATACTTAACGGAAATAAAGGACAGCTATGGGACAAATTAAGGTGACGAAAGCCCCTATTGAGGGGTTATATATTGTAGAGCCTACCGTACACGGCGACAACCGTGGATATTTTATGGAAACATATAGCCAGCGCGATATGGAAGAGGCGGGCTTGAATATGCGATTTGTGCAGGACAATCAATCGATGAGCGTGAAAGGCGTTTTACGTGGATTGCATTTCCAAAAACAGTACCCGCAAGGGAAGTTGGTAAGAGTGATTAAGGGTAAAGTTTTTGACGTGGCGGTGGATTTACGAAAGGACAGCGCAACGTACGGGAAATGGTTTGGGGTGGAACTTTCGGAAGAAAATAAAAAACAATTTTATATTTCCGAGGGCTTTGCACACGGTTTCTTAGTGCTTAGTGAAACTGCTGAATTTTGTTATAAGGTAACGGATTTCTATCATCCCAACGACGAGGGCGGGCTTGCTTGGAACGACCCCGCCATCGGAATTGCTTGGCCTGAGGTAATGGGTGCGTATCTAGGCAATGCCAGTGCCGAGGGTTACGTCATGAGCGACGGTACGAAATTGAATTTAAGCGACAAAGACCAAAAATGGGCTACGTTGCTGGACACGTTTACGTTTTAATAAGGAAATAATGCTTATCTCCTAGTGTAAGTGATAGGATGACGGCATGTTAAGAGTGTGGAGATATCCAACAACGATAAAAGGAGAAAGACGATATGGGATTTTTAACAGGTAAAACGGCAATTATTACGGGTGCAGGGTATGCGGTGTTGTCGGATGGTAGATGCGGGTCTATTGGATACGGAATTGCAACGGCATACGCAAAAGAGGGCGCAAACCTTGTTATCACGGGTAGAAACGTGGCAAAATTGGAAAAGGCAAAAGAGGATTTGGAAAGCAAATACGGGATTAAAGTATTGGCGATTCCTGCTGATATTTCCGCGGGTGCGGACAATGAAAAAACTGCCAAAGAGGTTGTGGAAAAGGCAGTGGCAGAGTTTGGTAGAGTGGACGTATTGATTAACAATGCGCAAGCGTCGGCTTCCGGTGTGCCTATCCAAAATCATACCACTGAGCAATTCGATTTGGCGATGTATTCGGGTTTATATGCAACGTTCTATTATATGAAGGCGTGTTATCCGTATTTGAAGGAAACCAAGGGCAGTATCATCAATTTCGCTTCGGGTGCGGGATTGTTTGGCAATTATGGTCAATGTTCGTATGCGGCGGCAAAAGAGGGGATAAGAGGCTTGTCCCGTGTTGCCGCAACCGAGTGGGCGAAAGACGGCATCAATACCAACGTTGTATGTCCTTTAGCATGGACTGCGCAATTAGAGAACTTTGAAAAGGCATATCCCGACGCGTTTAAGGCGAACGTAAAAAT
>JAFVQP010000117.1 GCA_017504735.1 Clostridia bacterium
GCAGCTTTGCAATGAATTTCGGGAGTTTTTCCCCGAAAACCGTTTGGAATATTTCGTTTCCTACTACGATTATTATCAACCCGAGAGCTACATTCCGTCCACCGATACCTACATCGAGAAGGATTTGAGCATGAACGACGAAATCGATAAGCTGAGGAACAGCGCAACCTGTTCCTTGATGGAACGAGAGGACGTTTTGGTGGTGGCGTCGGTGTCCTGCATTTACGGTTTGGGCGCGCCGGAAGAATATTTCCGTTTGTCCATTTCCCTGCGACCTGGTATGGAGTGGGAACGCAACGCGCTGATGCGCAAGTTGATTGAATTGCAATATTCGAGAAACGATACCGACTTTAAGCGTTCGACCTTCCGCGTGAGGGGGGATTCGTTGGAAATTTTCCCTGCGTCCAACTCCGAGGTGGTAATCCGTATTGAATTTTTCGGCGATGAAATCGAAAAGATTTACGAGGTGGAAGCGTTGACGGGCAACCGCTTAAACGAATTGTCGCACGTGGCGATTTTCCCCGCAAGCCAATACGCCGTCGGTACGGAAAAACTGCAAGGTGCGTTGGCGATGATTGAAGAAGATTTAAAAGGGGAAGTGCGCGCTTTCGAAGAAAGCGGTAAAATTTTAGAGGCGCAACGCCTTAAACAGCGTACCGAACACGACCTAGAGATGATGCGTGAAATCGGGTATTGCAGCGGTATTGAAAATTATAGCCGTTATTTCGACGGCAGACAGATTGGCGAGCCATCGTTCACCCTGCTGGATTATTTCCCGTCGGGAAACTTTTTGGTGTTTATCGACGAAAGCCACATGACGATCCCTCAAATCCGCGCGATGTATCACGGGGATTTGTCGAGAAAGAAGAATTTGGTGGAATACGGCTTCCGTATGAATTCCGCTTATGATAACCGCCCGTTGACCTTTGCGGAGTTTGACGCGCGCGTACCGCAAATGATTTGCGTTTCCGCAACCCCTGCCCCGTACGAGCTGGAGCAGGCTGGGCAAAAGGTGGAACAGCTCATTCGTCCGACGGGTTTGCTTGACCCTGAAATCACGGTGAAACCGACGAGAGGGCAGATTGACGACTTGCTTTCCGAGGTGCATACGGTGGTAAACGAGGGGGGCAGGGTTTTGATCACGACCCTTACGAAGCGTATGGCGGAAGAATTGACGGACTATCTGAAAGAACATTCCGTCCGTGTAAAATATATGCACAGCGATATTGACACGCTGGAACGAATTGACATCGTAAACGGCTTGCGTTTGGGTGAGTTTGACGTACTTTGCGGTATCAACCTGCTTCGTGAAGGGTTGGACTTGCCTGAGGTGAAGCTGGTGGCAATTTTAGACGCCGATAAGGAAGGCTTCCTCAGGAGTGACACCGCCTTGATACAGACCATCGGTCGTGCGGCGCGTAACAGCGAGGGGCGCGTGGTGATGTATGCGGACGTAATAACGGACAGCATGAAACGCGCCATCGGGGAAACCAACCGTAGACGTAAGGTGCAGGACGAATACAACAAGGCGCACGGCATTGTACCCAAGACGATCATCAAAGAGGTGAAATCCACCCTTAATATTACCAAGAAAAAGACGGACGATGATATTAAGATGCAGGATATTCCTGATGAAATCGAGAAGTTAAAGGCGTTGATGAAGGTGGCAAGCGGTCAGCTTGACTTTGAACGCGCCATTGAAATCCGTGAGAAAATTGCGGAGCTGAAGATGAAGCTTAGAAAGGCGACGAAATAGAGAAAAGTGCATACCAGGTATGCGTTGAAAGGTAAAATATGCAAGAAGAAATCGTAGTAAAAGGCGCAAAAGAGAACAATTTGAAAAATATAGACGTGCGCATCCCTAGAAACAAGCTGACGGTACTTACGGGCTTGTCGGGCAGCGGCAAATCGACCTTGGCGTTCGACACCATCTTTGCGGAAGGACAAAGACGATACGTCGAGAGCCTTTCTTCCTATGCCCGTCAATTTTTGGGGCAAATGGAAAAACCGGATGTGGAAAGCATAGACGGGCTTTCGCCCGCCATTTCCATCGACCAAAAGACCACCTCGCGCAACCCTCGTTCGACGGTGGGTACGGTCACGGAAGTATACGATTATTTCCGTCTTTTATTCGCGCGTATCGGTGTGCCCCATTGTCCAAAGTGCGGTAGAGAAATCCGTCGTCAAACGGTAGATGAAATTTGTGATAGAGTGATGGCAATGCCCGAGGGAAGTAAAATCCTCGTCAACGCCCCTGTGGTGCGTGGACGCAAGGGGGAATACGTTAAGGAACTCAACGGTTTTAAGAAAAGCGGTTACGGCAGGGTCAAAATCGACGGCATCGTGTACGATTTACAGGAAGAAATCAAACTGGAAAAGAATATCAAGCACAACATCTCCGTTGTTATTGACCGTTTGATTGTCTAACCGACGGTGCAAAAACGTTTGACGGACAGTTTAGAGGCGGCGTTAAAACTCGCCGACGGCTTGGTGGTGATTGATTGCGATGGAAAAGAGGAGTTATATTCCGTCAACTACGCTTGCCCCGACTGTGGGATTTCGATTGAGGAAATCGAACCGAGAATGTTCTCGTTCAATACCGTGTACGGTGCGTGTCCTACCTGTTCGGGCCTGGGCTTGAAGCAGTTTGTTGACCCTGACCTGATTTGTCCTGACAAAACGAAAACCTTGCGTGAAGGCGCAATGAAGGTAACGGGGTGGAATTTAGGTTCGGCTTCCATGGCGCTGATGGAGATGAACGCGCTGGCGAAAGTGTATAAATTTTCCCTTGACGTACCCGTACAGGACTTACCGCAAGGTGTCTATGAAATGTTAATGTACGGTGCGGATCGGGCTGTGGATATGCAATACGAAACCCGTACTTTTTCAGGTAGTTTCAAGAAGACCTGGGAAGGCTACGTCAATAACCTCGAACGCCGTTATGCGACCACAACGTCGGATGGGGTGAAGAGTGATATTCAGCGTTTAATGCACACCGCACCTTGCGACGCTTGCAACGGAAAGCGTTTAAAAAAGGAAGCGCTTGCGGTGACGGTAGGCGGTAAAAATATCGCAGAGCTTTGCGATTTATCGGTGGACAATTTGTGCCAATTTATGGACGATTTGAAACCGACTTTGACGGAAACGGAACACTTGATTGCGGATGCCATCATCAAAGAAATCAACAACCGTCTTGGCTTTTTACGCAACGTGGGGTTGAATTATCTCACCCTTGCAAGAACGGCGGTTACTTTGTCGGGCGGTGAAAGCCAGCGTATCCGTTTGGCAACGCAAATTGGCAGTGCCCTGACGGGTGTATTGTATATTTTGGACGAGCCGAGCATCGGCTTGCACCAACGCGACAATGAAAAATTGCTTAACTCTTTGAAAGGCTTGCGTGATTTGGGGAATACCTTGATTGTGGTAGAACACGACGAGGATACGATGAAGGCGGCGGACTATATCGTCGATATCGGGCCAAAAGCAGGGGTGCACGGCGGTGAAGTGGTGGCTTGCGGTACGCAAGCGGACATTATGGCGGAGCCTCGTTCGATTACGGGGGATTATTTATCAGGCAGAAGAAGGATTGAAACGCCTACGGTGCGTAAAGCTCCGATGGATAAATGGCTGAAGGTGTACGGCTGTCAGCAAAACAACCTCAAAAATATCGATATCAAGGTACCCGTGGGTTTGATTACGGCGGTAACGGGTGTATCGGGCAGCGGTAAATCGAGCTTTGTCAACGAAATCGTATATCCTATTTTGGCAAACACGCACAACGGCGCAAAGCATGCCCTTGGTAAGTATGCAAGGGTAGAGGGTGTGGAACATTTTGACAAGGTAATCGATATTGATCAATCTCCCATCGGCAGAACGCCGCGCAGCAACCCTGCAACTTATACGGGGGTATTCAACGCCATTCGCGACTTGTTTGCGATGACCCCCGATGCCAAAGAAAGGGGATACAAGGCAGGCAGGTTTTCGTTTAACGTGTCGGGCGGACGGTGCGAGCATTGTTTCGGCGACGGCATTATCAAGATTGAGATGCACTTCTTACCCGATATTTTCGTACCTTGTGAAGTGTGCGGCGGCAAACGTTACAACCGTGAAACTTTAGAGGTAAAATATAAGGGCAAGAGCATTGCGGACGTGTTGGATATGACGGTGGAAGAGGCGTGTGAATTCTTTGCGCCCGTTCCTAGTATCTACAATAAGATAAAGACTTTGAATGCGGTAGGGCTTGGGTATATTAAGCTTGGGCAAAGTTCCACAACGCTGTCGGGCGGTGAAGCGCAGCGTGTAAAGCTGGCAACCGAGCTTGCAAAACGCTCCACGGGCAAGACCTGTTATATTTTGGACGAGCCGACAACGGGTTTGCATAGCTACGACGTGGATAAGCTGATTAAAATTTTAACCCAGCTTCGCGAAGGGGGTAATACGGTACTTGTAATTGAGCATAACTTAGACGTTATCAAAACGGCGGATTATATTGTCGATTTGGGGCCTGAAGGGGGTAGCGGCGGCGGTACGGTTGTGTGCGAGGGGACGCCTGAAGAGGTGGCGAACGTCGAAAACAGCTACACAGGTCAGTTCTTAAAGAAAATATTGTAAAAAGTATATACGCCCGAGGGGTGCGATTGGCGCCCCTCGGGCGTAGTTTCATTTTTACCGATTTGTTCGTTAAAGATTACTCTTTTTTTTCTATATACTTGCAAAAGGTACGAAACTATGTTATACTGATGTTACCATAAAACGAGGTGGCAAGATGAAAAAATATTGTTTGAATGGTGTATGGACGATGTCAGGCAACGGATATGCGGTCAATGGTCGCATACCTGGGTCGGTCTTTTCCTTTTTATACTTGGATAATGGGCTGTTGCCCGATCCTCATTATCGAGATAATGAACAGCTGTATTTAGATGCGTCTGAGCACGAATACACGTTTAGCCGTACCTTCGATTATACCCCGACGGGCAACCCCGTTCGCTTGGTGTTCGAGGGGTTGGATACCCTTTGCAGTGTGTATCTCAACGGACAAAAGATTGCCGACACCGAAAATATGCACGTTAAGTACGAGTTTGACGTCAGCGGACTTTTACAGCAGGGTGAAAACCACCTTTCCGTGGTATGCCACCCCGTCAATGCGTATATGAAAGAGAAGAACGCCAAGGCGCGCTTGTTTGGCGCTACCGATTGTATGGAGGGCTACCCCTACGTGCGCAAGGCGCATTGTACGATGGGATGGGACTGGGGTCCTCGTTTGCCCGATGCAGGTATTTGGCGAAACGTTTATTTACTTGAAAAAGATGGTGCGGAAATCGTAGATATCCACGTAACGCAACGCCACGAAAACGGCAGAGTATATCTTACCCCCAACGTTACGTTGGATGGCGAGGGTGAGGTGGAAATTTCCTTACTTGCGCCTAATGGGCAATCGGTCAATTTGACGGCGAATACGGAAAATGAGGTAAACAATCCACAGCTTTGGTGGCCGAACGGGTTGGGAGAACAGTATTTATATACCCTGACGGTTACCGTCAAAGCGCAGAGTGGTATCGCCGATGAAAAGACCTTAAAAATCGGGCTTCGCACCTTGGAACTTATCCGTGAAAAGGATGATTTTGGCGAAGGTTTTTATCATAAGGTAAACGGTGTGGATATGTTTGCGATGGGTGCGGATTATATCCCCGAAGATACCATTTTCAGCCGTATTACCCCTGAAAGAACGAGGGAGCTGTTGACGCATTGCCGTGATTGTAATTTCAACGCCATTCGCGTATGGGGCGGTGGGTATTACCCCGACGATTTCTTCTTTGATATCTGCGACGAGCTTGGTTTGGTAGTCTTCTTTGACCTGATGTTTGCCTGCTCGGTTTACGAACCAGACGATACCATGTACGAGAACATTCGTGTGGAAGTGGTACAAAACGTGACGCGTATCCGTCACCATGCCTGCCTGGGCTTGATTTGCGGGAACAATGAAATTGAGTGGCACTTCTACGAATACGTTGCCATTTCAGGAAGACAGGATTTGAAAAATTTGGAAGGCAAATACCTTTACTTATTTGAGGATATGTTGCCAAAGTTGATACAAGAGGTTGCGCCTTATTTGAAATACATACCTTCTTCCCCGACCTCGGTGGGTGGTTTTCGTGACCCCAACGGCGAAGGGTATGGTGATTGCCACGATTGGGACGCTGATTACATTTTGACCCGTAACCATTTCTATCGCTACGTTAGCGAATTTGGGTTCCAGTCCTTCCCCTGTATGAAAACGGTGGAAAGTTTTACTGCGGAAGGGGATAGAAATGCGCACAGCCGCATTATGGATATGCACCAACGCTCTTTTGGCGGGAACGAATTGATTTTTAACTTCTTGACGAAGAATTATTTATACCCCAACGATTTTGCAACCTATCTTTACGCAACGCAGGTGTTGCAGGCGGAAGCGGTGAAGTATAAGGTGGAGCATTTCCGCCGCAACCGCGGTCGCTGTATGGGTACGCTGTATTGGCAGCTGAACGATATTTGGCAGGGTACAAGCTGGGCAAGTATCGATTATTGCGGTCGATACAAGGTATTGCAATATGCGGCAAAGCGTTTTTACGCGCCCGTTGTATTGACCTGCGAAGAGGTTGGCGAGGTGCAAAACCGCCGCAGCGTGAATATGGAACGCGGTGTATTCAAGACGGAAAAATCGGCGCAGCTTTGTGTAACAAACGATACCAGGTATGCGATGAGTGGTAAAATTTGCTGGAAACTGTGCGATGCGGACAGCAATATTTTACAATCAGGCGAAGAGGAAGTGACGGTTTCTCCCTTGTCGGTAGAGCGTTTAGAGAAAATGGATTTTTCGGATATCAATCCACAAACGGCACACTTGACGTTTGCGCTTGTGAAGGATGGCGAAACGATTTCTGAGGGGAGCGTATTGTTCACGCAGGCAAAGTATTACGATTTCAAAGACCCTAACCTTCGTTGTGAAATTGCGGACGGGGAAATCCTCGTTTGCAGCGATGCTTACGCAAAATCCGTTTGGATTGAGGGTGTCGATGGGGATTTACTGTTGGAAGACAACGGCTTTGATATGGAAAAGGGTTGCCGCAAGGTGCGGATTTTGTCGGGTAATGCGACACAGTTGATTGTAAAATCTGTTTACAATATTCGATAAATGAAAAAATCGTGAAAATGTCAAAAATTCTTTTTTAAACAGTTGACTTTATATTTTTATAAAAATATAATAAGGATAGTAGCTTTGCGCGCTTACGGGCGCGCAAAGTCCATTTTCATAGAAAAATAATACGTAAAGGTACGGTGAAGATATGGCTAGGCATAGCAATGGTATGGTAAAAACGTTGTTAAAAAGTGTACGGCAGTACAAAAAGCCTTCCTTGATTACGCCCTTTTTTATGGCGTTAGAGGCTTTTTGTGAGTGCTTATTGCCCTTTTTTATGGCGAAAATGATTGCCGCAATTGATATTGAGGGTATTCAAGCCAATGAGGCAATGACGGAAATTTTAAAATACGGTGCAATCCTTTTGGGGCTTGCTATGTTATCAATGGCAAGCGGTGCGTTGGCAGGGAAGTTTGCGGCAACGGCAAGCTGCGGATTTGCCAGCAATTTGCGCCACGATTTATTTTATCGGGTACAGAAGTTTTCCTTTTCAAACGTGGATAAATTTTCTACGTCCTCGCTCGTTACCCGTTTGACGACGGACGTAACCAACGTACAGCATGCTTATCAAATGTGCTTGCGTATCGCCATCCGCGTGCCCTTGCAATTTTTGTTTGCAATCATCATGAGCTTCACGGTCAACCCGAAGCTTGCTTGGATCTTCTTGACGGTCGTGCCGTTCTTGGGTATCATTATTATTTCGATTATGCGCTACGTTATGCCCTTTTTCCGTCGTATTTTCAAAAAGTACGATGCACTCAACAATTCCGTACAGGAAAACGTGGGCGGTATCCGTGTGGTGAAGGCATTTGTACGTGAAGAGCATGAAAAAGGGAAGTTTGAAACGGCTGCAGGGGAAGTGCGCAACGACTTTACCAAAGCAGAAAAAATTCTCGCTATTAATACGCCGATGATGACCTTCTTCATCAACTTCGCATCGATTTTGATTTCTGTTTTTGCGGCGTATGCGATTATAGACAAAACGCACTGGGCGGCGTTTGACGGATTTGGGAAAGGGGAGCTGTCCGCTTTGATTTCCTATGGTATCCAAATGCTGTCCTGCCTTATGATGTTCTCGATGATTTTCGTAATGCTGTCTATGTCTTTAGAATCGGCAAGACGTATCACGGAAGTGTTAAATGAGGAATCGGATATCGTTAGCCCTGAAAACGGTGTACAAGAAGTAAAAGACGGTTCTATCCGTTTTGAAAACGTTAACTTTAAGTATTCGGAAAAGGCGCACAACTATGCGTTATCCGACATTGACCTTGACATTCAATCGGGAGAAACGGTTGGTATCTTAGGCGGTACGGGCTCTTCTAAGACAACCCTTATCCAGTTGTTGCCTCGTTTGTACGATGCCACGGAAGGAAACGTATACGTTGGCGGTGTGAACGTAAAGGATTACGATTTGGACGTGTTACGTAAGGAAGTATCCATCGTATTGCAAAAGAACGTATTGTTCTCTGGTACGATTAAGGAAAACCTGCGTTGGGGGGATGAAAACGCAACGGATGAAGATATTGTGCGTGTGTGCAAGCTTGCGCAGGCGGACGAATTTATCAATGGGTTCCCCGATGGTTATGATACCTATATCGAACAGGGGGGTACCAACGTTTCGGGCGGTCAAAAACAACGTCTTTGTATTGCGCGCGCCTTGCTCCGTAAGCCGAAGGTGTTGATTTTGGACGATTCTACCTCGGCGGTGGACACCAAAACGGACGCATTGATTAGAAGGGCGTTTGCGGAAGAAATCCCCAACACCACGAAGATTATCATTGCGCAACGTGTAGCCTCGGTAGAGTATGCGGATAAAATTTTGATTTTAGACGGCGGTAAAATTGTTGCCTGCGGTAAACATGCCGAATTGTTGCAAACGAGTAATATTTACCGTGAAATTTACGAGGCGCAGACAAAGAAAGACGTAGATGAAACGAAGTGGGAGGTGAACGAATAATGGCTACGGCGAAAACGCAAAATAGACCCATGCCTAGGGGACCTATGCGCGGACGCGGCATGCCCGTCCCGAAAGGCGCCATTAAAAAGGGCACCCTCGGCAGATTGCTGAAAACGGTATGGAAGCATTATAAATATCGCTTAATCATTGTATTGATTGCCATTATTTTAAGCTCGGTTGGCGGTTTGGTTTCCTCCATTTATATGCAACAGTTGGTGGATACCGTTATTACGCCGGCGATGGCCGCAAACGAGTTCGGTTCAGAGTTACAGGCACGTTTGTTGGGTTTAATCATCATGATGATATCCGTATATGCCATCGTGGTGACGGCTTCCTTCATCTATACTCGTTTAATGGCAACCGTGACGCAAGGTATGTTGTATCATTTGCGTACGGATATGTTTGCAAAAATGCAAAGCCTACCGATTAAATATTTCGACACACATGCACATGGCGAAATCATGAGTGCGTACACCAACGATACGGATGCAACCCGTCAATTGATTGGGCAAAGCTTACCCACTCTATTGAGCAGTTCGCTGACGTTGATTGTGTCCATTGTGTTGATGCTGACGTATAGTTTTTGGCTGTCGCTCGTTGTGGTGCTTTCCACCGTGTTTATGTCCTTTGTGGTAAAGAAAATAGGCGGAAGCAGTGCGAAATATATGGTTTCCCAGCAAACCTCGCTTGCGGAAGAAGAAGGGTTTGTGGAAGAAATGATGAAAGGACAAAAGGTTGTCAAGGTGTTCACGCACGAAGAAAAAGCGAAAGAAGATTTTGACAAGTTGAATGAACAGCTCTTCAAAGACAGCGAAAGGGCGCATATTTTTGGTAATATTTTGGGCCCCATTTTGGGGAATATCGGCAACTTTACCTACGTGCTATTGGCGATTGTCGGCGGTGCGCTGTTTGCTTTGAATATACCTAACGTCAGCTTTTCTACGTTGTTTGGCGGAGAGAAGGCGTTGGGGGTAGGTGTGATTGTTGCGTTCCTCGGTATGTCGAGAAACTTTGCGCAGACGGTCAACCAAATGTCTCAGCAAATTTCCATGATTGCGATGGGTCTTGCAGGTGCAAGCCGTGTATTTACTCTCATGGACGAACAACCCGAAACGGACGAAGGGTACGTTACCTTGGTGAATGCGAAAAAGGACGAAAACGGCAACCTTGTTGAAACGGAAGAAAGAACGGGCTTGTGGGCATGGAGACATTACCACAAGGCAGAAGATACCGTCACCTATACCGAATTGAAAGGGGATATCGTGATGGACATGGTGGATTTCTGCTACGTACCCGAAAAGCAGGTTTTGACGGACGTTAGCTTGTACGCAAAGCCTGGTCAAAAGATTGCATTTGTTGGTGCAACGGGCGCAGGGAAAACGACCATCACCAACCTTATCAATCGTTTTTACGATATTGCGGACGGTAAAATCCGTTACGACGGTATTAACATCAATAAGATTAAAAAGGACGATTTGCGCCGCTCGCTTGGGGTGGTTTTGCAGGAAACCAACCTCTTCACGGGTACGGTAATGGAGAATATCCGTTATGGGCGTTTGGATGCGACGGATGCGGAATGTATCGAAGCGGCAAAGCTTGCAAATGCGGATGATTTTATCACTCGTTTGCCCGATGGATACGATACAATGTTGACGAACAACGGCGCCAATTTATCGCAGGGGCAAAGACAGCTTTTGGCGATTGCGCGCGCGGCGGTTGCCGATCCCCCTGTAATGATTTTGGACGAAGCAACTTCGTCTATCGATACCCGTACCGAAGCGTTGGTGCAGGACGGTATGGATAAACTGATGCATGGAAGAACAGTTTTTGTTATCGCGCATCGTTTATCGACGGTACAAAATTCCGACGCAATTATGGTGCTTGACCATGGTAAAATTATCGAGCGTGGTACGCACGAGCAATTGATTATGCAACGGGGGACGTATTATCAGCTTTACACCGGCGCCTTTGAGTTGGAGTAAATCCGTATATGCTTCGCATTTCGGCGTTGCGGCTCCGTGTGCCTCAGTCACGTACGTCTATGTACGCTCCTGTCGGCATACTCGCCGCGCCTTGAACTGCTTGCATCTACGAATTTACGATGGGGCTTCGTACTGTATCGATAGTGATATACGGAGCTGAATAAAAAATGAGAGATAGCACTCACTACAAGGTCAAGCGGAACGCTTGCTTGTATCTATGCGTTTACGACGAGATGCGTACTGCATCAAGTGATATACGGAGCTGAATAAAAAACGAGAGATAACACTTACTAAGATCAAAAAAGAGCCCTGCGCAATGCAGGACTCTTTTTCAATTTAAAGCCACTATTTATAAGGTTACAACAAGAAAATGAAACTTCCCAAGGCAACACCCAAACTTGCCCCAGCGAATAAATCGGAAGGATAGTGCAAACCGATTGCAAAACGGATATATCCAAGCAAGGCGCTTATCCCCAATAACACGCCGCCTGCAACTGGATAATAGGGTAAAAATACCATCGAAATCACCGTTGCGCACGCAAGATGGCGGCTAGGGAAAGATTTATTGTCCGCTTTCTTCTTTTCTACAAATGGCGTAATCCCTGCCCCTTCTTCCGTGTAAGGGCGCGCCCTTGTGATGGCAAGGCGCATCACGCTTACTACCAACAACGTTAAGAGGGGAACGAAAAGGATGCTGATTAAATCGCGCGGTTCAAACGGATCTACCCAAAGCGCGTACAGCCACAAAATTCCATAGCAAGCGAAAAAAAGCCAGGTAAGCAGTATGTTGCCAAGCTTCAGCGCACGCTTTGCGGTGGGGTGCGCTTCGTAAAATGCCGCATTTTTATTGTAAAGTGTTAGGTAATCGTATTTCATACGAACAGTATAACATATATTGTGCGTAATTTCAAGTATTTTTCGTAAAGATTATCACGCGGCTAGCGTTGGAAAGGGGGATGCGCCGCAAGGCGTTGACTTTCACTGGTAAGAGTGATATAATGAGGTGTAAATAAGGGGCTTAGAAAGGGGGTATATTTTATGTATCAAAATATTTTGGATATTTCCTCAAGGGAAGCGTTTCGTGCGTGGCTGGAAGAGAATTTTGCCACGGAAAAGGAATGTTACGTTTGTGCCAAGAGGGGAAGACCGACGGAAGAGAAGATTCTGTGGTATGTGGACGCCGTGGAAGAGGCGTTGTGCTTTGGATGGATAGACAGCACCGTCAGGAATATCGATGGTAAAGTGATGCAACGCTTTTCCCCGCGCCAACCCAAAAGCAACTGGACGGAATTAAACAAAGAACGGGTGCGTAGGTTGGAAAAAATGGGCTTGATGACGGATGCAGGGCGTGTGGTAGCGCCTTCTTTGGACGAGGTATTTACCATAGATAAAGAGGTGGAGTTGGAGCTTCGCAAGGCAGGCGTTTGGGAAATATTTCAGTCCTTTCCACCCTTATATCAAAGGGTGAGATCGTCAAATTTAGTGTTTTATAGACGGCATTCCTCTGAGATTTATGAGACAATGTTGCAAAACGTGATTGAGGCGGCAAAACAGGGAAAAACGCACGGCGAATGGAGTGATTACGGCAGGTTGTTGGATTATTAATTGGGCGCAAAGAGAGCGGTTGTCGTGTCTTTCAACGAAAAGGGTATAGAGTGTATAATAAAAACCTACGGAGGGGGTCCGTAGGTTTTTCTTTTACCTTAATACTTATTCAGCTTTCGATTCAGCTACAATTTTATCCACGAACATAGGAGGTACGTCTTCATAGCCCAAGAATTCGGATACGAATTTACCGCTGCCGCGGGTCAAGGAACGAAGTTCCATTGTGTAGGTCTTGATTTCCGCAAGGGGAACTTCCGCAGAGATAATCGACTTGTCGCCTTCGGTGTCCGTACCCATGATACGGCCGCGGCGTTTGTTGATGTCACCCATTACGTCGCCGAGGTAATCGGAAGGAACGGCAATCTTAAGGCTGTAAATGGGTTCGAGAAGTACGGGTTTCGCATTCTTCAAGCCTTCCTTAAACGCAATCGAAGCCGCCATCTTGAAGGAAAGTTCGTTACTGTCAACGTCGTGGTAGCTACCATCGTAAAGTACCGCTTTCAAGCCGGTTACAGGGTAACCTGCAAGGGGGCCGTGTTCCATTGCTTCACGCAAGCCTTTTTCAACTGCGGGGAAGTAGTTCTTGGGTACTGCGCCGCCAACAACTTCTTCATCGAATACAAATTCTTCTTCGCAAGGGGAGAAACGAATCTTACAATGGCCGTACTGACCGTGGCCGCCCGATTGTTTCTTGTGCTTACCTTCTGCTTCCGCAGTGCCACGGATGGTTTCACGATAAGCAATCTTAGGTTCGGAGAGCTTCATGTCAACGCCGTAACGTGCTTTTACTTTCTTTGCAAGCATTTCAAGCTGTACGTCGCCTTGACCGCCGATAACCATTTCGCCCGTTTCAGCGTTCTTTTCAATGGAGAAGGTGTAATCTTCTTCTTTCAACTTTGCAAGCCCTGCGAAAACCTTATCTTCTTCGCCCTTCTTTTCAGCCGCAACGGACATGAACAAGGTGGGTTTCGGGAAGAAAATAGGGGTAAAGCGAATTTTTGCCGAAGGATCGCAAAGGGTGTCGCCTGTGTTGGTGTTGCTGAGCTTGTTTACGGCGCCGATATCACCTGCCGCCAACTGGTCAACGGGTTCCATCTTCTTACCGCGAAGCGCATAAATTTGACCGATACGTTCTTCCGTTTCGGTGTTCGAATTCCAAACGGTAGAACCGCTCTTCAAAATGCCGCGGAAGCTCTTGATATAGCTAAGTTTACCCGAGAAAGGATCGATAACGGTTTTGAAAACCTGCGCCGCGAAAGGTGCGTCTTCGTCCGTACGGATGCTAATCATCTTGTTGGTGCCGATTTCGTCAGCAAGGGTATTCAAACGTTCGCGCGCCTGGGGCATGTACGTAACGATTTCGTTTAAAAGGTTGATAACACCACGGTTTTGAAGTGCCGAACCTGCCATGATGGGAATGGTGTTAACACCTGCAATACCGATACGGATACCGCGGATGGTTTCCTCACGGGTCAATTCGCCCGATTCGAAGAATTTATCAAGTAAGAATTCATCATTTTCAGCAGCTGTTTCCATAAGGGAAGCCTGCATTTCCGCAACCTGATCCTTCATGTTGTCGGGGATGGCAATTTCTTGAGGACCGCCATCTTTGAAAAGGTAAGCACGTTCCTGCAAAGCGTTGATACAGCCCTGCATCTTGCCGCCTTCCATGATAGGAATTTGGATGGGTGCAATTTTACCAGCATATTTTGCACGGAGCGCCTGTACGGTGCCGAGGTAATCTGCATTTTCTTTATCCATACCGTTGATGAAGATGATGAGCGGTTTACCAAGCTTCAAGCAATATTCGATGATGGATTCTGCGCCGATGGGCAATACGCCGTTTGCGCCGATAACCAAGCACGCGCCGCCTGCCGCGCGAAGACCTTCGTTGCGTTCGCCTTCGAAATCGTAGTAGCCGGGCAAGTCAAGGATGTTCACCTTAACGTCTTTCCACATTAAGTTTGCGCATGCCGTATAGATGGACATTTTCTTTGCTTTTTCAAGATCGTCGTAATCGCTTACGGTGGTGCCATCAGGCACTTTACCCATACGGTCAATCACGCCGCCGTTGAAAAGCATAGCTTCGCAAAGCGTTGTTTTACCCTCGCCGCTGTGTCCGACAATCGCAATGTTGCGGATGTTTTCGCCATTGATACTCATAATAGTAATCCCCCTGTTATAAAAACGAATTTTTATCGGTCGAATCTTGGGGCGCAGAGGTCGTCGGCTTCTCTCGTGACCAACGGTTTCTGCTACAAAACCGATAATTGCAACCATTATATTATATTTTTTCACATTTTTCAAGGGGTTTTTCGAAAAAAGTTTTCATTTTTCTTAATTTTTTTTGAAAAAGTGGAAGTTGGGGGCGAAAATGCGGGGGAGGGCTTGACAATCGCATATAAAAGGAATATAATGTAGGGGAATTGCACGAGGAAAAGGCTTGTTATGAAAAAAATTTACCTTGATCACGCGGCGACGACACCGCTCAGCGTGAACGTACTGAATAAAATGATGCCATACTTAACGGATTGTTACGGCAATGCCGATTCTCCGCACGCCATCGGGCGCGCGGCGGTCAATGCTGTGGATAACGCACGCGATTGCTTGGCGGAACGTTTGGGGGTAAGGGCGAGCGAGTTGTATTTTACCTCAGGCGGTACGGAAGCGGACAATTGGGCAATCGTCGGGGGTGCGTATGCGCAAAAGGCGAAAGGGAAAACCCACGTGATTGTGTCCGCCATCGAACACCACGCCGCTTTGTATGTCGCGGAAAAATTGGAAAAAGAAGGCTTTACCGTCACCTATTTACCCGTAAACAAAGGGGGCATGGTTGAGGTGAGCACCTTAAAAGCCGCAATAACGAAGCAAACGGGCTTGGTTGCGGTGATGGCAATCAACAATGAAACGGGTGTGATACAACCGATAAAGGAGCTTGCGGAAATTGCACACGAGCACGGCGCTTTGTTCTTTACGGATGCGGTACAAGCCTCACCTTATATCCCTTTGACGGTGAAGGAGTGGGGGGTGGATATGCTGTCCCTTTCTTCTCATAAGT
This sequence comes from Clostridia bacterium, assembly GCA_017504735.1. Next base: position 15,777 of record JAFVQP010000117.1, read on the forward strand.
TCTATGGCCCTAAAGGCTGTGGAGTGCTGTATATCAAAGGTGGAGTGAAAATCGACCGCTTTATCGGCGGCGGTGAGCAGGAAAGAGGTTTGCGCGGTGGTACCACCAACGTGCCTGCGGTGGTTGGTTTAGCGGCGGCGTATTGTGAAAATGAAGCCACCATGGCTGAGGCTAACGCAAAAATCGAACGCCTTTCCAAGCTGTTTATGGAAGGGATTTCCACACTTGACGGCGTAACCGTCAATGGTTGTGAAGAAAAACTGCCTGGTATCCTCAACCTGCACGTGGCAGGGGTGAGCAACGTGGATTTGTTATACAAGTTGGATTTGCAAGGTGTGTGTATCGCGGTGGGCTCGGCGTGCGCCAGCGCATCGGTAAAGCCTAGCCACGTCTTGCTTGCGATGGGCTTGACGGAGAAGGAAACGCGTGAAAGCGTGCGTATCAGCCTTGGCAAGGACAACACGGAAGAGGAAATCCGTTTTGCGGCGAAAACCTTTGTCGAAACGGTGGAAAATTTAAGAAAATTTTAATATTCCCACAATTTTCACAAGGAAAATCGTGAAAATGTCCTTGTGAATTCTTTACTATTTCAAAAAAGTGTGATATAATACATTTAGACCAAAACTTCGGAGGTAATAAAAATGGCTTATGTAATTTCTAACGAATGTCTTGCTTGCGGCGCTTGTGCAGACAGCTGCCCCGTTGGCGCAATTGCTATGGACGATGCAAAAGGTATCTACGTAATCAGCGACGAATGTGTTGAATGCGGTGCTTGTACGGATACCTGCCCCGTTGGCGCAATCAAAGCAGAATAATTCGGTATCGACAAAACAAAAAAAAGAAAGACACCTCATCGTAGGTGTCTTTTTTCCTGATTTTTGCCTGATAGGGGAGATATCAGGCGTTATTTTACGCAATTGTCGGAAGTATTATCCGTTGCGGTTTTTGCATCGGTCGAGGGAGGCTGTCGCAGCGTCTTTCAACGCCGCAACCCTCTTGCTCAAACCGAGCAACAGCTTCTCGATGAGCCCCAATAAGAGCACGTCAAGACCGAATAGATGCAACCATAAGACCACTTTTGCTTTCATAAATTCTCTCCTTTTCGGCAATTTATCACGCAAGCGCTCTATGTATGCAACCTTTGGAAGAGAAGGGTGGGAGGGATCCACTCCGCGCCCTGTCCGTCGCGCAAGTAGTATAACATACCTTTTTCCTTTGTCAAGGGGGTACTGCCACCTTTTTTCGCATTTCTTCAAACAAATATCTTGACAAACATTTGTTTTTGTTTTATAATATAAGGTAAGAACGAACAAACGGATGGAAGTATGATTATTCTCGGTATCGACCCTGGTCTTGCGACCTTGGGTTACGGCGTAATTGAAAAGGACGAACGGGGCAATTTCCGCGCGTTGGATTGCGGTGTTGTTAGCACGCCCAAAGAAGAGGGGTTGCCCGTGCGCCTTGCGATGCTGGAAGGGGGCATACAAAAAATTTTGGATAAATTCCACCCCGACGAAATTGCGATGGAAGAATTATTCTTTTCCAAAAACATCACGACGGGTATCGCCGTAGCGCACGCACGCGGTGTGGCGCTTTTGACTTGCGTGAAGGCGTGCGGACGGCTGTATGAATATACTCCCATGCAAATTAAACAGGCATTGACGGGGTACGGTAAAGCGGATAAGAAACAAATGCAGGCGACGGTTACTTCCCTTTTAAGGTTAAAGTCCATCCCCAAGCCTGACGATGCGGCGGATGCGTTGGCGATTGCGCTTTGCCACGGCTTTGCAGGACGCTTTGGCGAGTTGTTCGTTGTCAACAATATGACCCGAACCAAGGGGAATAACACCGCGCCCACAGCGTCGAGTTATCAGGAATTGATGGCGGCAGGCGCAAAGGCGTCCAAACGCACAAAATCGTCCAGCGGTTTCTCATCGGCACAGAGCGTGAGCGCATTGCAAAAGGCGACAGGGATTGCAGGTGTGACGGGTGTTGGTAGAGCCTCGGCTGTACGCACCATAGAACCATCTAAACCGAAAACGACGGGGGCAGGTACGCGTTCAAGAGAGGATAAGGAGTAAACTATGATAGCATATTTAAGAGGAAAAGTATTGACCACTACGCTTGAAACGGCAATTTTGGACGTAAATGGCGTGGGGTACGAGATATATTGTTCACGCAGGGCATTCCGTAAAACGGTTGTGGGCGAGGTTGCCGAACTTCACACCTATTTACAAGTGAAAGAGGACGGTATGACCTTGTTCGGTTTTGAAAGCGTGCGTGAAAAGGAAATGTTCTTAAAACTCATTTCCGTACCCAACGTAGGGCCGAAGATGGGTATCGCGGTGTTTGGTGCGTTGAGCGTGGACGAGTTTGCCACCGCCATCGCTACCGCGGACGTAAAGCGTTTGAGCACGGTCAAAGGCCTTGGTAAAAAGACGGCGGAAAAAATTGTGCTTGACTTGCACGGTAAAATTTCCGCGGCGGAGATTTTGAGCGCGAACGGCGACGATTTATCCGCGCCTGCGGCAACTTCCACAGCGAAATTGTCGGCGGCGGACGAAGAGGCGGTATCGGCGTTGATGGGGCTTGGTTTTACCCGTACAGAGAGTGCAAATGCGGTGAAGAAGGCACGCGAAGTGGGTGCAACGACCGTAGAAGAAGTAATTATGAAAGCCTTACAGGGCGGAATTTAAGGAAAAGTTATGTTTTTTGAAGAAGAAGAGTACGGCGCAGACGAAAGTTTGGTCGTAAGCACGAAAACGGAATACGATGCGGAAGAAAACGTCCTTCGACCGAAGGTGATGTCCGATTACGTCGGTCAGCAAAAGGTGAAAGAGAATTTAAGCGTGTATATTGCGGCGGCGAAAGCGCGCGGCGAGGCACTTGACCACGTTTTACTTTACGGCCCCCCAGGGCTTGGTAAAACGACTCTTTCGCACATCATCGCCAACGAGTTGGGCGTGTCGATTAAGCTGACGAGCGGCCCTGCCATCGAGCGGTCGGGGGATTTGGCGGCAATTTTGACCAACCTCAACGAGGGGGACGTCTTGTTTATCGACGAAATTCACCGTTTGAACCGTTCCGTGGAGGAAATTTTATATTCTGCAATGGAAGATTATGCCCTTGATATCATCGTGGGGAAGGGACCTTCCGCGCGAAATATCCGTTTCCCGTTGAAGAAGTTTACCCTTGTCGGGGCAACCACGCGTGTGGGGATGCTTGCTGCGCCTTTGCGTGACCGCTTTGGTATCGTCAATCGTTTGGAAATGTACACCCCTAGCGAATTGCAGGAAATCGTTTCCCGCTCCGCGCGTGCGTTGGGGATTGCCATTGAAGAGGATGCGGCGGTGGAAATTTCACGCCGTAGCCGTGGAACGCCTCGTATTGCAAACCGCTTGTTGAAGCGTGTGCGTGACTTTTCGGCGGTGAAAGGGAATACCACCATTACGCGTGCGGATGCACGTTTTGCCTTATCTCGTTTGGAAATTGACGATTACGGTTTGGATGAAACGGATAGAAACCTGCTTCGTGCCTTGATAGAAAAATTCGGTGGCGGTCCGACGGGGTTGGAAACCTTGGCTGCAACCATCAACGAGGATGCGAACACCATCGAGGACGTGTATGAACCGTACCTCTTACAGCTTGGCTTCATCGCACGAACGCCGCGTGGTAGAATTTGTTTGAAAGACGGCTATGCGCATATGGGGTATGAGCCTAGTACAAAAGCAAGACGACAGTTGTCGATGTTCGAGTTGGACGATTAAATGGATAGAGCAGGTATGCGTTGAAAATAAAATGGGCATACCATGTATTTGATGAAATAGAGGATTATGCAAGAAAAAGTACAGTACAAAAAGAGCGATTTTTATTACGACTTACCCGAAGAACGTATTGCGCAGACCCCTGCGGAACCGCGTGACTCTTCGCGCCTTCTCGTGTATGATCGTAACAATAAAACGATTACAGACAAGGTATTCCGTGATATTGCCGACTACTTACAGGCGGGGGACGTGTTGGTTGTCAACAACACAAAGGTTATACCTGCTCGTATGTACGCACTGACGAAAAACGGCGGTGTGGTAGAGGTATTGCTGTTAAAGCGGTACGATTTGAACACTTGGGAAGTGTTGATGCGCCCTGGCAAAAAGGGGAAAATCGGTGTCACCATGACCATTGGGGACAGGCTTTCGTTTACCGTAAAGGACATCACGGAGACGGGCGAGCGTATTGTTGAATTTGCCTATGAGGGTGCGTTTGAGGACGTGTTGAATGAAGTGGGTACGATGCCTTTGCCCCCGTATATCCGCGCAAAGCTTGAAAATCAAGCACGCTACAACACCGTTTACAGTAAAGTGGACGGCTCGGCGGCGGCGCCGACGGCAGGTTTGCACTTCACGGATGAATTGTTGCAAAAATTGAGAGATAAAGGCGTGGAAATTGCCGAAGTGCTTTTGCACGTGGGTTTGGGTACGTTTAGACCTGTTAGCGAAGAGATTATCACCGACCACAAAATGCATTCTGAATTTTACGAAATCGGGGAAAAGTCTGCGGAAATCATCAACCGCGCGAAGAAAGAAGGTCGCCGCGTGATTGCGGTGGGTACCACCTCGGTGCGTACCTTGGAGAGCGTTGCGGCGGACGATGGTACGGTGCACGCTTGCAACGGAAACACGGAAATTTTCCTGTATCCGCCCTACAAAATGAAGTGCGTGGACGGGTTGATCACCAACTTCCACCTTCCTGAAAGTACCTTGATTATGTTGGTATCTTGCTTGACGGGCAGGGAAGAGATTTTGGATGTGTATAAGTATGCTGTAAACGAAAATTATCGTTTTTTCAGTTTTGGGGATTCGATGTTTATTTACTAAATGGCATATACAGGTATGCGTTGAATTACACTTAAGGGGAAAAATATGGGTAATCATACGAAAAACAATCAATCGGGCGAAGACTATTTGGAGAGCATTTTGATGCTCAGTAAATACCAACCTATCGTACACCGTATTGACGTGGCGAAGCGAATGAACGTTTCACAGGCGGCGGTGAACAA
>JAFVQP010000118.1 GCA_017504735.1 Clostridia bacterium
ATCGACATTAGAAAAGAGCCGATTATCATTTATCCTACGTTGCATTATCAAAACGGTGGTATCGACATCGGTGCAAACGGCATGACGTGCATTGAAAACTTGTACGTTGCAGGCGAAGCGGTTGGCGGTATTCACGGTACGAACCGTCTTATGGGCAACTCGCTTCTCGATATCATCGTATTCGGTAGAAACGCTGGTCAACAAGCGGGCGAAAAGTGGAAGAGTGTAGAACTCAAAGAACTCACCCTTGCGCACGTGGACGAGTTTGAAAAGGAATTGGAAGAAGCGGGTATTACGACGGACGTTGTATCGCCTAAACTCCTTCCTGATTACAGAAGACAAGCGAACTAATCTTACAAAACTGAATAAAAAGGACAAAACGCACGGGGTATGTACGCTTTGTGCGTTTTCGTCCGCAAAAAAGGAGTGGTAGAAAATGGAAAATCAAAATGAAGAAGTAGTTCTTCAAAATGAAAAGAAGAAAAAGAAAAGCCTAAAATGGCTTTGGATAACGCTTGCGCTTGTGATTGTTGCAGGGGTTGGCGTTTGGTGCAGTTTGAGCGCTATTTTTAATCCCAATATTAAAGATGGGAAAGAGGTTGAAGGGGTGAAAAACGTCTTTAACTTTGGCTCTACGTTTGTATTGTTCACGATAACGTTTATCGTAATGGCATTAGGTTATTTGCTTGGTGGTATCAATATCAAGGGGATTTCGCTTGGTACGGCAGGGGTGTTCTTAATTGCAATTTTGGTAGGGTTCCTTTGTACGTTAATTCCTGAAAATGCAGGCTTGTTTTCGGGCTTTCATTTGACGGAAAGTTCTTCCGTAGTCAATACCTTTAAAGGGACTATTCAAAATATCGGTTTGGTAATGTTTGTAGGAAGTGTAGGCTTTATTGCTGGTCCTAACTTCTTTAAGAACTTGGCTAAAAATTTCAAAACGTACATTGTATTGGGTATCGTAATTATCCTGTCAGGTACGCTTGTGGCAGTTATTTGTACTCTGTTAACGCCTGAATACGGTCCTGAATATTGGTCTGGCGTGCTTTCGGGTGCATTAACCTCTACGCCTGGTTTCTCCGCGGCAAAAGACGCGGTGGTAGGTGCGGTAAATCAAGAAAGCTTAGAATCGCTCATCACGCTTGGTCACGCTATTGCATATCCTTTCGGCGTTGTAGGGGTTGTATTGTTTGTGCAATTATTGCCTAAATTTACAAAAGCAGATATGGCAAAAGAAAGAGATTATTTGCGTATTGGTGCACAAGAAGAAAAGATAGATTATTCTAAATTCTTCAAGTGCGAAGATTTTGGTTTCTTGCCTTTTGGTCTTGCAATAGTGGCTGGCTTGCTTTTAGGTTCGATTACCATTCCTTTGACGGGCAAAGGATATGACGGTGCAACGTTCTCGCTTGGTACGACGGGTGGCGTGTTGATTATGTGCTTGGTGTTTGGACACTTTGGCCATATCGGCAAATTGTCGCTCGAAGTAAAAGAGGGTACGTTGAAAGTAATGCGTGAATTAGGTCTTGCGCTCTTCTTGCTTGGTGCTGGTGTACACGGCGGTGTATCGCTTGTAGAGCAAAT
>JAFVQP010000119.1 GCA_017504735.1 Clostridia bacterium
ATTGCTTCTTCTACAACCTCTTCCACCACTTCTTCAGCAGGTTCTTCAATTGCTTCTTCTACAACTTCTTCAGCAGGTTCTTCGATTGCCTCTTCCACCACTTCTTCAGCAGGTTCTTCGATTGCTTCTTCTACAACCTCTTCCACCACTTCTTCAGCAGGTTCTTCGATTGCCTCTTCCACCACTTCTTCAGCAGGTTCTTCAATTGCCTCTTCCACAACCTCTTCTACCACTTCTTCGACGATCTCTTCTACGATTTCCTCGATGATTTCTTCCACGACGTCCTCAACAACCTCTTCGATGATTTCCTCGGGAACATCTTCTTCCATAACGGCTTCTACAATTTCCTCAACCGCTTCTTCAATCGTTTCTTCTACAATATCCTCAACGATATCTTCCACAACTTCTTCGATTGCTTCGACGATTTCTTCCTCGTCATAATCCTCCACAATCTCATCAATCACGTCGTAAGTCACCGCTTCACCATTGCGGCACATTACGTTCCATTCCTTCACAACTGCAGCAACCGCCGCGCTAGCATCCGCCGAACGAGCCGCACGCGCCATATCAAGGTATTGCAAGCCAAGCTTACGCAATCTCTTGGTCATTTCACCTTCTTCGCTGTTCAAGTCACACCCAAAGCCGATCTGTCCGCCTGCGCAAGCCGTTACCTCCACGTAGTCGTACGCTTTCGCACCCGACTGTACGTCTGCCATCACCGCCGCTGCTTCGTCCAAGCTATCTACCACGGCAAAATTCCACGTTTCACCGTCCAAATCCAAACAAACCTCACGGCGCGCCTTATTATCGTATAAACCACAGTAACCGAATTTACGGAAGGAGTTTTGTGTTTTATCCTTCGTCAAGCAACGTGCAACCGCTTCCGCATCGCCGCCGCTTGCCGCCGCGATATAACTTGCACCCGACCCAACGCCAAAAGGCGCTTCCAAAGCCGCTTTCTTCATCAAACGAACGTTAATCCCCGTCGCGCTCAAAAGCTGTCCAAGTTCATCCAACGTCAACACAATGTCCACGCCAGGTTCCATCTTCTTCGCTTCACCCATTTCCAAGGCAATCACACGGATTTTCTTGTCGGACATTTGCATGCTGTAATATTTTTTCAACAGCTTCGCGCATACACTTGTTGCAGAAGGCAAAAGTTTTGCCGCCGTTTCAGGATACTCGTTTTTCGCAAGCTCTACCCACTTTGCGCATTCAGACGAGAAGAGAGGCAACCCTTCTCCCGTATCCTTTGCCTGCTGTAAAGCCTTCACACGCATCAAAGTCAACGCATCAAACGCAATCGCACTGTCCACAACCACGTCCGCGCCAAGCATCGTCAAAGCCGCCACAACTTTCCCTACGGCATCTTCGCCACGGTAAAGCCCAAAATATTCACCAATGGAAACGCGTACGGCAGGAGAAATTTGCACAATCAAAAAATTTCTTTTTTTGCTAGCCGAAAACAACTTGCAAGCGTTTACCAAATCCTCACTCTCACACATAAATTCCACGATATTATCGCTCATTTTCATCCTCCTTTTTTCATACACCTCACGCGCGCACGCACGCCGTTTAGTGATTATATACATATTTTTATTTATTATAACATAAGTTCTTCCGTTTTTCAAGACCCCAACGCAAAATATTTTGTCGTTTTTACAACTTTTTTTCATTTTTTTATCGTATGCACAAACGGGCATAAAAAAAATTGCGCCCCGCAAGGAACGCAATCTAATTTTACTTGTAAAAATTACCGCGACGCGCGGATACGCTTACACGTTCACCGCTTCTACACGATGGATAGGCAAACCGCGCTCTACCCACTTTTGCTCGTATTCGGTAACGATATTCCATTCAGGATTGCCATCTTCGTGCAAATTATACGTCACCTTTTCAAGGTCAAACCCCATCGCCTTATATTCTTCCAACGAGAAATCGAAAAAATCCCTATCATCCGTCTTTTGCAGGATTTTACCACCCTTTTTCAACAGCTTTTTATACACCGCTAAGAAATTGCGGTGGGTCAAACGTTGCGTCGCATACCCAAGCTTGGGCAACGGAGTCGAAAAGTTAAGGTAAATGCAATCCAAGCTCCCCTCAGGGATATAGCAAGGCAAACATTCCGCACGAATATTGAGGAAACGCACGTTTTCCACACCCGCTTTTTTCACCTCTTCCATCGGGGTGAGAATTACGTTACTCATCTTTTCAAGGGCAAGATAATTCACGTCAGGATTTTGCTGTGCAAGCGCAATCACAAAGCCGCCTTTTCCACAGCCAATTTCAAGAGCGACAGGATTATTGTTCCCAAAAACGGTAGGAAAATCAATCAACGCGCGAAAATTTTCCGCCGCCTCTTTCATGTTCAAAATACCATTTGCACCCTGAACAAGGAGCAAATCCCCACACGCTTCCATACGCGCTTCAAAATTTCTCTTTTTTCTCATTCTCATCGACATAATCGTAAAACCTCTATTGTTTGTATAACCGCAATCAATTTTCCTTACTTGGTACCCGTACTGCCAAAACCGCCAACTCCGCGTACAGTGTCGGACAATTCCGCTTCTTCCACAAATTCCGCCTTCAAGAAGGGCGCAATCACCAGCTGTGCAATTCTTTCCATCGGAGCAATACGTTGTTCCACCGCAGAATGATTATGCAAGGCAACCATCACTTCTCCGCGATAATCGGCATCTACCACACCCACCTTGTTCGCAGGCGCAAGCCCACGCTTCGACGCCAAACCGCTACGCGCATAAATCAGCCCTGCATACCCTTCGGGTATTTCCAAAGCCAACCCCGTGTGGATAAGTTTCGTTTCATTCGGTAAAATCACGATATCCTCGTCCGCAATTACGTACAAATCCGCACCAGCGGAAAAAGCGGAACCATAAGTAGGCAACACCGCGCGTTCGTCTAATTTTTTAACAGCAACCTTCGGCATACTATTCTCCTATTCATTGTGTAATTTATTGACTGTTATATTGTACCATAATTTTACGCTTTTGTCAACCAATCTCCAAGATAATCTTGGAGCTAGTCAAGCGTCTTTTCCCTCGTGTTTTTAATTAGTTTCTCACATACCCGTAAATTGATATACGCAATCCCCTACAAAAACGAACGATGACACTCACTACAAGGTCAAGCGGAACGCGCACCTGCCCCCGTGTAAGAGGAGACGACTTGCAACAGCAATCCAAAAAGATTGTCATACCATGCGGAGCATAGCGCAGTCGAGCGTATCCCCTCACTCCACTTTTCGACGCGTCGTCATACCGAGCGGAGCATAGCGCAGTCGAGCGTATCCCCCAGCCAACTCGTTAATGTGCTTGTTCATAGAAATAATCATACAGCGCCGCATACAATTCCCCCAAATACTGTGGTGCAACCTTATCCAATTGAAACGCCGCAAGCAAGCCTGTATAATCGTTCCCATACTCACTTTCGTAAAAGCTTTTCACGATTCTCAAACGTTCTTCCATCGGCAACGAATAATCAACCTCGTAATTCATAGAAGATATATCCGACTGATTCGCTTTCATTGAGTAGTGCAAATAGAAGAGTAAGCATTCTTTAATCAATTCCACTTCACGTTCATATTCTTCAGTCAAGCGCTCCTTCGTCAGATCATAAAGTCCCGAATGAAACACCCCATTTTTTACCAACTTATGTTTCTCTTTGCGCAACCTCTCCTGCAACTGCCTGTATAAGCGATTTTTCTTTTGCTGCGCCGTCCGCACCGTTTGCAACTGCCCTTTGGACAGCAAAGCAAACTGTACTTTTGTAAATTCAATAATATCAATAATCTCCATGTTCTCCCATCCTCGTAATATTGTCAAAAATCTTACCACTTGATGGTAAAATCCATAGGCGGCACGCCTAATAGGCACACCGCCGCCACAACACACCTCAAGCAAATATATTGTACTCTACCTGCACGCTCGTCACTTTGGTTGCTCTATCCAAAACAAACGACATATGAAAACGTTCTCCATATCCCGCTCGATTAAACTTAATTTCCGCAACCCCTTGATAAAACTCCAAGGACTCCGTCCTACTGACTCCATCTCCTAAAATGGATATAGTAGCATGTCCTTCCCCATACACACGTATGCATTTCAGTTGCTTCTTTCCCGTCCAACCAAAATCCGTCTCATGCGCATCGAAACGGCTATCATACCAACGCGTTCCCTTATCCGTCAGTTGACAAAGATACTTCGATTTATCCGTAAACAGCACCCTGCCATCTTCACCGCGCCCTAAGAGATTTAAATCATCCATAAAGAAATACGACTTCCCGTCCCGAGATACAACAATCGTGGTCATCTTCCCATCCAATCGCTGATATTGGATCATCGGTCGATCTTTCCATACGGAACACCCTTCCAATCCCGTTTCCTCCGTCGGAAAATACACGTCCAAGTCCAATCGTTCCACCTTTTTCCCACTCAAACGGTGCAAACCGTTTCTCGCAAGGAAATAAATGGCATGTTCGCACTTACACACCGTACGGGAGAAAATATCCCCGCCTGTATAATCCAACTGCTCCGCGTAAAATCTAGCCGGCTCACCACCCGCCTTCAAACGGACAATCCCGCTCCTGAAAAAGATGTACAACGCATCATCATAGGCCTTCATCGCAACAATTTCGCCCCCGCAATTCGGAAACTCAATCGAACCGCCCTCGTCCACCGACTCATCGAAATTCGTAAAATCCTCAGGCGCGGAATATTTCACAATCCCTTCACGCATCGCCACAAAAATACGATGTTTAAACAAAGCCCCCGCCGACAGCGTACCCACATCAATCGGCGTAACGTATCCGCCATCCAAACTCGCCAATAAAAAGCCTTTTCTTGTACACAACGCAAGCCTACCCCCTTCTTTCGTTTGCACGAAAAACGGTACGACCTTCACACGATTTACCGCAAGATTATAAAACCCTTGCTCTCTCGGCTTGTAGTAAAGAAAACTCCCCGCCTTCGTAATAAGATAATAATCATCCTCATACGATTGAGAGCCACGGTTCACCTTTACGCTCCCCACCTCTAAAAGGTCGGCAAAATTGCAGTTAATCTGATTTCCCTCACTATCAATCAAATACTCCCATTCGGGTAAAGTTTGCAAAATTCCTTCACTGCAATCGCAATTCACCACTTCGTCTGGCTTAATGAAAAGCCCCGAAGCATTTCTATCAGCGGTAAAACGCATCGTTACACACCGCGTGCGTATACCCGTCCCCGAGGTGCGCGGCTTACTTCTTTGCATTCTAATCATATCCACCGCCTCGAACCCAATCGCTTACACTTTTCCGTATGATAAATCGTAGCAATCAAATCCTTCCATTTTCTATCCCACTCAGCAGCTTCCGCAACCAAGCCTTCGCCCAAGCAATACTCAGATAAAGTCCCATACACCAAAATACTATCCGAACTAAGCAGGTCAAAATCACATTCCTCATCTAACTCTTTCACCCTTGGCGTATAGGTATAATGTACCTTCACGACCCCAGGTGTCGTTTTGATGTATTTCGCATACACCGTATAAGCAATCGGTTCCCCGTAAATATCCGTTACGCCGAGGATTCGGACGGGCGAATTTCCCAGCGTAGAAAAATCCACGCGTCCCGACATCGCATACACTTCATCCTCCGCATGCAAAGGCACGTAATCTAACGCCAAACTGCACTCTGCAAGGTGAAATGCCGACAACAGTCTTTCCGCTTGCCGTTTCATTGCATTTGATTCCCCCTCAAAATAGGCAGACACTTCCTCATCAATCCCTAAAATTTTTGCCGCCAACAGCACAATTTCTCTTACCGTCATACATTCTCTCCTTTCTCACAGCTGATCATAAAATCAGCCCCGCCACACTCGCCAAAAAAACGGCCATTCTTGCGGCAGGGCTTCATTCTTTTTACAATTCAACGCATACCTGGGCACCCCATATCATAAAATCACGCCCTCTTTTCGCCTCGTTGAATTGCAGTAAACTTTACGCCTCAGTGATACCCATAAGCGCGCCCTGCGCACTAGGATTTTCACACATAAGCTCGGCATATTTCACCAAAGTAGCCGTATAGACAGGCTTACCGGGAACCTGTTTCAAAATTTTCCCATCTTCGCCTTCCAACCACTGCCAATCGCAAAGCTGATGGATCTTAAAATGATTGGTATTCAGCAAATACATCGTACCGGCAGGGCAGAAACGATCAGCAACGACAGGGATACCGTTAAAGCTAATTGCCTTAAAACCACCCTCAATTTCCACGGTAGGAAGGCTGACTTGGTTTTTCTTGTAATATTCGCACAAGGCACGTCTTACCCCCCAGGAGCAAACGATGAAGTCCACTTTTTCACCCGAAATTTCCTCAATCGTATCCATTGCTTTTTGAATTGCGCTTTCCGAAATTTCGCCTACATCTGTTTTTTTGTACGGCTTCATTACGGTAGCCGTTCTATCCAAGCCGTAAATATTTGCATCCGAGAAAATCGCGCCCAAGCCCGTCAATTCGTTGTTACCAGACCCCTGCAAACAAATATAACCCGTCGCAGGAATCATAGAAGAGGTAATATCCGAACCATCGATATACACGGTATTATTCACTCTATCCACACCGACCACCTTACGTTTCGAAATCGCCGCAACCTCACTGCCGTTTTGATCGCAAACGCTAATCAACATACCTTCCGCAATCGCAGCCGTGCTATCCACCTTAATGCTGTTTGCCGTCACCGACTTAATCGATGCCACTTTACCCGTACCGTCACCGAAAAGCATACGGCCAAAATTAAACGATGCGCTCTTAACAAGGGCTTCCATTTCATCGTTGAGCAAATTCACAAACGCGCCCTCATTATTCGCAGACGCACGGATTGCCTTATCGGAAATCTCAATCGTACCGTATAAGTTTTTCAAGGTCGCCGTAAGCTGCGCATAATCACTGGAAGATGCACTAGGAAGGGCACCCGTTTCCGTACCTGCGCTAATACCGCCGCTGACGCCGATTCTCACCGCCTTTTTCACCTCTTTGCCCACCACGTTCGCAGTCGTTTGCTGAATACGCGCAAGCAAAGGGTTCGTTTTCATATTCAACGCATCCGTAATTGCGTTTAAGTAAAAAGATTTTAATGCGCTATCTGCGCTTTGAAGTGTTACCATATATTTTTTCTCCTATTTTCTCAAAATTTTTGTTTTTTTGCTGTAAAATACAGCTAATTTTGGTATTCAACGCATACCTGCCCCCATCGAACGGGGGAAAATGCCTAATTATCGGTTCAACGGCTTTTTAAAATACATCAACGCCATATTCCCTGCTTCCGCAATATTTGACGCGCGGAAAGGCGGTGTTGTAAAAGCCCCTGCCCCGCCCGTCATCAAGGGCGCACCCGACTTCCCAAGGGAGGAAAGATACTCCCCGATAATTCTCAATCGAACGCCCTCATCACGGCACACCTGCGCGTAAAGCATCTCCGACGGAGTGACACTCGGCTCATTTCCTGCGACGGACGCCAGCCCCTCTCCTCCACGCGCTTGCATTTGAGCATCGCCCACTGCGACGCCAAACCTTGCCTCGTCACCCACACCGTTATTCTCTTGCGCAGGCACCGTTTCTGAAGCCTTCACCTCGACCATGATATCCCCATTTGTCTTTTCGTCCGACTTCAGCACATCACTCAAGGGTTGTTTTTGCGTGGGTTCTTCAGGAGAAATGGCGTCCGCCTCGCTTTCGACACACGCTCGTTCCGTTTCCGCAACAAACTTGTCAAAACGTTGCATTTCCGCCTTTCTCACCTGCGCATTCTTACGGAGTTTTTCCACCCCCGAATCCGCATTTCCTTCCAAATTTTCCACCTTTCTTTCCAGCTCCTTCAATCGTTGACTTCTTCTTGTGAATTCCGATTGCAGTGCGCTGTACGCCCTTGCAAGGGCATCAACGTCCTTAAACTTCGAAGGGACCGCCGAGGCACTTTCACGGCAGTCTTCTTTTGCTCCGTCCTCTACAACTACTTTTTCCTCCGCCCCTTCCGTTTTTACGTAAATGTTCTCCTCTTTTTCCATATTTTCCTCCTTTTATTTCTTGTCGGCAACGCTCTCCCCAGCCGTTACCGTTTCCGCCTTTTTCATCTCACGGTGCGCCCTCATATGGGCAAGCACACGTCCTTTCCATTCCTCTTTATTTTTACTGCGCTTAAACTCCGCGCCCAACAAAAACCTCGTATGTTCTTCAAGGTGAAGCGCATGATCGTCGTACTCTTCAGGCGCAACGTCTGCGCTCTTCATTTCCAAATTCTCCTCGCCCGCCTTCGCAATATGCAAGGAAGAAATATCCTTCACGTTCTCATAACTGCCAAACCCAAACGCCTCCAAAATGCGGTGCTTATTTTCCGCTGTCAAATTCCCATTTTCATCCGTCAACAGGCCCGCCTCGTACAAACGAATCAACGTTTCCTTCTTCTCTTCCGGCGAATTGCATTCCCTCGCCTCAAACTGCAGGTCGTTGACGTCCAAGCTCGATGCGTTGAAGTAATACAACTGCGTTTTTTTATCTTCCCCTGTTAAAGTCATAAGGCGCGCCGTCCCTGCAAATTGTCGGTACAAACGCAAAATCTGTCTGCCCACTTCCTTAATGGCTCGCTCAATGCTCATCACCGTCCCTGCCAAGCGCGACTCGTCTTGCGAGAGTAAGAGTTGCAACCCACTCGCACTCGTTACACGCACAGGGGTAGAATTTTGAAACAAATCACTCACCCCCGACACCAAGGAAAATTCCCTTTCCAGCCACTCTTCTTCATCTTTAAATTCAGGCGGAATGGTCCCACAGTCCAGCATTTCAGGCGTTTTACTGCCTTGGCGGTAAAGGATTACCTTCCCAGGCAACAAGCCGTCCTCAGCAAGCTCATCCGCATCGACCGACCCGTCTTCCACCATCAGCACCCCCATCGATAGACGATTTAGAAACTCGTGTTTACGATTTCGCACCGCATTATAGGCACGCTGTACGGGGATCATACGGTCAATCACACTCGTACCGAAAAATGCGCCGGGCATATGTAAGCAATCCTGCTTCACAAACGGAAAGCCTCGCTCGTTTCGTTCCCCGTTAATGAGGGGTAAATCCCCCGCATAAAGGAGTTGCCCACCCGCCACGATTTCCAATTTCCCGTTTGGTGCATCAGGACTCGCCTTCGTATAACGCTCAATGAGAATTTCCGCATCCTTCACCTCGGTGAAATTAATCCCAAAGCTCTTGCTCGGCTGTCGATGCGTAGAAGGCTCACTATACCCATACTGTCCCGAAATCGTCCTACCGCCGAGCGCCACGCCAAACTGTTCGGCAATGTAACTGACAGGCACCGCCCTCGCATGTATCACGCTGTGAATACCGTCAAAGTCTTCCGCATCCAAGCGATCAGGAAAAATCTCAAAAGGCGCAACTGCACTCAAACGAACTTCCCCCTCATACACAGGATTTCCGTTCTCATCCACAGCCACTTGCCTACCGCCCGCGCTGTTCCAATCCACCTTAAAAAATGCGCTTCCGCACAACTCCGCCCAGGTCGTAACACGGGAAGAAATTGCATTCAACGCAACCCTGTCCTGCACGTATCGCAAAATCCCTGTCGCGAGCTTCGCCGCCTTCACGTCCCCTTCCTCATCGGAAAAAGCACGCACCGTCAGGTCAGGCTTCATGTTTTCCAGCTTCGCAATACGCGCGTCCACCGTCGGTGCAATATGGTTAAAAACCCTACGCGATTGCCAATAAAATTGCGCGTCTTCATTCTCTAACCCCTCAGGGCTGATATCGCAATATTGATTGCCATTGTAGAAATTCAAATTCAGCAACCAACAATTTTCAATCGAACGCCTTGCCTCTCTGCGGCGGTTAAAATCACTCGTCACGTCCGCCGCAATTGATGCCATTTCCCTGCGTCTTTGACGCTCCACTTCCTCTTTATCAAAGCCTTTTTCTTCAAAAACCATATCATTTTCCCCCGTTTTTACTCGTACTTTTTTTCGTAGCCGTCTTTGTTTTCGCACTCGTTTTCTTCACCGTCTTTTTAGCGGAAGCCGCTTTCTTCACCGTCTTTTCGGCCCCCTTTCCGCTATCCTTTTGCAGTAAAGTCAACAACCTCGCCTTTTCCATCTCCAAATCCTCATCAGACAAATCGCCAAAACCACCGTCATCCTCATTTGCTAGTAATAATTGCACCGCTTTCAAATCAGGCGGCACGTCCTTTTTTGTCTTTTTCCTCTTCGTCAGCTTCAATTTCCCATCCACTTCCGCATATTCCTCGGTCACCTCGGCAACTTGATATCCAAGCGCCACTTTCAATAAGGCTTCCCCGATTTTTTCTTCCTTTTTCTTCTCTTCCATACCTCTCCTCTCACCATTTCATCTCATACCTGCCCCCACCAAACTCTATTTACAAGAATTTTTTCCTATTTCGTGCCAAACTTCTCGCCAACCGTTCTTTATCCTTTTGTATCACCGTCAATTCAGGCGCTGGAGGCACGTTTCTCGGCCTCGTCATCAGGTAATAACGCATCTCGTCCAAGCTGTGATCGTTCGTCTTCCTAGGCACGTCGCCACTTCCCCAATAGTACCCTTTCAGCTCGTTGATAAGGTTGACACACCCGTTAAAAATGTACAAATTCGGCATGCCGTTGCCACGCTTTAAGTAGCTTTTCACCCGTGCAATCCCCGTAAATAAGTCCTTTTCCACGTCAGGGTTTACCAAAATCCCACGCTCGTAAAACAACTCCACGACACTTTTCACCGACCCTAAAGTTCTCTGCTTCGCCGCGCTGTCGATAAGGGCGCAAACCCTGCCTCGGCTGTCCGTGTGCCAACCCAACTTCCCGCAAATTTCCTTGATGGCATTCGCGTGATAATCAATATCCCGCCCCGCCTCATAATGCTCGTACACCACGTACACGTTGTCGTCAAAATCCACCGCATACCAATGCGCCGACAACGGATTGTTTAGGCCAGGGTCAATGGAAATATTATCCTGCCACTCTTTTGGGATCGGGAAAGGCTCAATGACGTGGATTTGCTCGTCGAACTCTGGATACACCAACCCAGCCGCCGCCGAGGCAAACTTCCCGTAACGCCTTGATTGCAGGGTATTCTCATCCATGCTTGCCGTCAATGCAGCAACTTCCCCCTCGTCCAGGTAAGGGTTGTCCCCCCACTCCATAAACTCATACCACACTTCAGGGTCTTTTCGTCGATTGAGAAAAATCTCGTTATAGACAAAGGTCAAACCCTTCAAAGGCGTCATTGTCCCAAAGATATCCCCCTTCCTATCCAAGACACGCATACGACATTCGGCATAGATATCTTCCGACGGCTCCTCGTCAAACCACACAAAATCCAACGACGCCCCCTGAAACTTCTCCCTGCCTTGGTCACAGCTCTTAAACCCAATGGTAGAAACCCCGCCCAACACGTTTTTCACACGGATAAAATCGATAATCCCATGCTCCGGCGCATCCTTACGCCCGCTCAACATCACGATATCCTCAATCCAATCCCTGCGTAGGTAATGTAGAACTTTCTTCTGCGCAACGTCGCGCTGTACTTGCTGTGAGAGTGACACCACCCAACCGCACACGTCCTTCCGATTTTCGCGGTACGGGTGTATTCCTCTTGCCATATAAACGCATTCCACCGCACCGCACTCCGTTTTTCCCGAACGGTTTCCGCCGAACACCCAACGGTTTC
Source organism: Clostridia bacterium (assembly GCA_017504735.1). Next base: position 11,735 of record JAFVQP010000119.1, read on the forward strand.
GTTGCTTACTTTTATGAAAGGAAAGCTGTTTCTCGTGTTTCTTTTCCCCCGTGTTGTACGCCGCCAAAGCGTCACCGCTCCGCCTTTTTTCCAACTCCGCCTCGATACGGCAAAGCTTTTCTACAATATCTCTCATATTTTCCGCCAAACCGTCAAAAACCTCCCTTCTCACCCCTTTATAATGAAAAAACAAATCTATGCATACCCAGTAATTGCCTATGAAAAAGCTACTTTTTCGGGGACTTTTCCCCCTACTTTTGTTTTGTATAACCACCCTTTCGGCGTTTTTGCCCCACCCACGCGCAAACGCCACTTTTTTGCATGTAAAAATCCCCCACTCCGTCCAAGCCGCCGCGCAAACCATCATCCCACTCACGGGCGATTATGCCTGTATTTTATCGGACGACGTATTTTTCTATGCAGCCGCCGATGGACGGCAAGGCTTGTTTCTATTGCCCCAAAGCTACTATGTCCGCCTGCTCGAGTACCGTTCCGATTACTGTAAAGTCGAATACCAAACGGACGTATCCGCCAAACGTTTGGTGGGATACGTTGCCACGGAAAAGCTGACTTTTGTGGACTATACCCCCTCGCGCCCATACCTATATTACGTCTTTGATTTACGGTACAAAATCGAGGATAGCAACCAAACGGACTCCAACTTTTTGACGGAAATCACCATTTCCTGCGTGTATTACGGAGACTATGTTATCGGGTCAGAACGCTACTGTTACGTTCTACGCGGCGATGAATTTGGATACGTACCCAAGCCCGCAGCCCTTTCTTATGAAGAGAATGAGGAGTATGCGGACTACGTCGCATCACTACAACCTGAACCCACCCCCACGCCTGATGTAGAAACCCCGTCCAAGGAGCAAAACAGCCCTGCGCAAATTGCAATTTTGGTGGCGATATGTTTATTGGTACCAATCCTTGCGGCGCTGGTTTTAAAACCGCCCCACCGCGCCCCTTACGAATACGACCAAGACAATCCCCCAACCTAACCAAGATAACCTTGGAGCTAGCAATGTGTCAGCCACCCCCGCCCATTCACTATATCGACCTTATCTCTGGCTTCTCTTGCGAGAGAAGCTGTCACGAGTGTAAAGTGCAACGAACCGAGTGACTGATGAGTAGTCAAGACAATCTCCCAACCTAGCCAAGATAATCTTGGAGCTAGCAATGTGTCAGCCACCCCCGCCCATTTACCACCTTGTCATACCGACTAAGGTTGCATCGCAACCGCACGGAGCGTATCTCAACCGACACGCTTGCCTGCCCTGTGCAAGGGGAGGTGGCTTGCGACAGCAAGTCGGAGGGGTTGTCTTTCCATACCATTCAGCTTGGTGTCTTTTCGCGCACTTTTAATAGCCTGCCTCGTCCATTCACTAAAGTGATATACGAAACCACCTACAAACGCACACGACACCACTCTAAGTCTGCCTCCAAGCTCAGCTTGGTGTCTTTTCCCTCACTTTGATAGCCTGCCCCGACCCTTCACTCTTCAGCACGTGTCTATGTATCTTCCCAATCAACTCCACACCCTGCAGCTTCGTATCAAAAAACTCCTTCGTCACCCCGGCAACCACCAACATCCCAGCCAGCTTGTTCCCCACTTTCTCTTGTTGACGAAAATAAGTCCGCTCGCTCCAAGCCTCTTCCCCTTCCTTGTGAAGGGGCTTTTTCTTTTTTCCAAAATATTTCGCCGCAATCAACGTGCGCTCGGTATCATTCAGCTTTGCCAACGTTTCCTCAATCACACCTCTCAGCCAAAGCAAATTATTTTTTCGGAGAATTTCCTCAGCGAGATACTCCGCCAAATCCTCCGTCAAGCGCGAACTGTTATAGGATAGCACCGCCTTGTTACGGATATGTTCCGCATAATCTTCCCCCACCGTTTTCAACAACGGATACGCATACAAAACCGCCTTTAAGTAATTCTCCAAAAAATATCACCTCTCTTTGTTTCGCGCCGTACCATTTCCCAACGGTATTTTTTCATCGACGCCCCGAAATTTTTTCCTGCCAAACCCATTTCAAAAGCACTATTTTTGTAAAGTGAAAATCCGCTTTAAAACCGCCCCACTTTCTCAAATTCAACTTTATCACCATCGAACTTTTCACGACGGCGGGTCGAGCAAGTGCGCTTATTATGTCACCGTTTCCAAAATTTGCAACCCCTTCCTGCCATTTTTTTGGTGAAAAACACGAACATTTGTTCGCTTTGCACGTGAAATATAAATTAACTTTGACAATCGTATGCCTATTTTACCTTTATACATCATCATTCTTTTTAAATATATATTATAATAAGTATCTCGTTTAAAATAGTAAAAATTTCTTGCAACCTATTGACTTTTTCACTTTTTTTGTGCTATAATAACTCTATATGAAAACTTTCAAGCGTACAATTTTATCTATCGCAGCCCTTACCGCCCTTTCTTGCATTGGTGCGGCAAGTCTTTGCGCGAAAAAAAATCCCTCTGTTGTCGCAAATGCCGACGTTTCTAACGTAGAGCTGTTATCCCCTGAAAGCTACGTCCAATACTTACCCTTGGTCGCTCCCACGGACATTGCGGTAACGGAAAATTTCACGGCGATTGCAGACGGGCAAAAAATCTATGTTTACGAAGGAAACATTACGGGCAACGTCCAGGGCGAATATCGTATCTATACGCACAAAGAAGCAGTCAGCGAACTCTCTTTCGACGACAACAATAACTTGTATTTTTTATCCGAATTTGAGTTATATAAATTACCTTTAAACGCTTTAGGCACACCCATGTCCGCAACGAAAGTGGAAAGTATCGTTTGTAGCGGTTTCACAATCAAGGAAAATACGCTGTACTACTACGCGATGTCCAAAAACGTCATCAAACGCTACTCGCTCACAAACGGAGCCCCTTTAGAGGATATCACTTTAACAGCCCCCTTGCAGGAATACACCCCGCTCACCATTGATAAGGACGGAATACTGTATTATGCGAGTGACCGAGATAGTGCCTATACCATCTACGCTGTGAACGTTACCACCCGCACAAGCAATGCGGTGATTACTTTTAACGAACCGTTAAAATCCATTACGATTGCCAATCACCTTTTGGGTGTAGTCACAAAAAGCGGTATTTTCTACACGTATTCCAATTACGACTTAGACGATAGCAAAGCCGAAAATATCACGCCCATCACAGACACCTCGTTGGATGAAACGGACAAAAACGGCTACATGGCTGTTTACCCTTACGAGGACAGCATTTTTGCGATTCGCGACAATGCCATTCGTCAATACTCCGTATCCAAGCTCACGTTTACCGATTTTGAAATCACCTCCGCCTCGGCAGCGCCCCATCGTTTCAATAGTGCAAACGACGTTTTCTTGGCTGAAAACAAGCTGTTTATCGCAGACGACGGCAACGATAGAATTTCCGTTTACAACACGGAAACTCAAGTCTTTGAAACCGCCATTCCTTCAGCGCTGCCCGATCCTTACCTGGCTGCGTATAAGGACACTTTGCTGGTCGCTTCTACACAAGAGGCTACCTTGTACAATCTCTCCGCTGAACAGTACGGCAAGTCCCTCCTCAATATTTCCATCGAGGAGGCGGATTGTAAAATCATCGGCGTGGCGTGCGTGTATGATCGGTATTATCTTGTCACCAACAACAATTACACCTACACTTTCACAGCAACCGACAATGTGTGGAATTACAAAAAAGTAAAAAACACCTCGAAGGTCGGTGTATTTGCAACGGCATTCACCGCTGATATCTTTGGCAGTTTATACGTTACCTACAACAGTGGAGAATTATATCGTTTCACGGAGAAGGAGTTAACCTCTTCTTCCTCCACGGGTACAAAAATTTTCAGCGGTTTGAATAACGTCGAAAAAATCTCCGTAGATTACAAAGCGAATATCTACGCATTGTCCAATGGTATCATTACAAAATATATCCCCAACGATCCCAAAACGGAAGAGGATAACGAAATTCAACCCTTTACCCTTCATTACAATTTGGTAAAGGATGATACCCCCCTTCTTACTTCGTTCACCTTTGGTGTTGAAGAGCAAACCGCTTATCTCCTTTATGAGGGGAACTACGTTATTTCCTCAAAGGACTTGCAAATCGACACTGTTGAAACGTTTGACATTGATACGGCAATACAAACGATTTTTGATGGTAGCAACCAAAGCTTTTCTTTGGTGAAAGTATTGCCCGAACAAAAGGATGAATTTGCGATTTTAACCGAATTCGACCTCAACCTATTGCAAAATGAACCCGAAAAATTCTCCTATATCGCCTTTGACCGTTGCGATGCTTCTTTCACCGCCTTAAAACTCGGTGAAGAAAAAGACTACTCTGTGCTAGCGGTTGGCGATGGCAACATTGGATATAAGACCTATCTTGTGAAAACAAAATTCTGCGAAACGATATCCCCCGAGGGGTATCATATCCCCTACGCCGAATCAAACAAAACGGGCTATCTTACCAGCGCAGCAAGCTTGTATAAATTCCCTTACCTCAACACCGCGTTGACGGTTGCGGAAATGCCTAGAGGCGCAAAAGTAACCTTGCTCGGTGAAATCCATCAACTCGATCGTACCTATTACGAAATCTCCTACACCAACGAAAACGGTGAGGTTAAAACGGGTTATATCCCGACCTCGTATATCAACCTTTTTGATGGTACTGCGCCAAAAGCCGAAACGATCACCTATGGGGAAACGGAAGATGATACCGAGTCGGTCGGCAGAATGCTCTACATTCTGTTAGGGCTTGGCGCAATCGGGATTTTAATCGACGTTTTACTGCTGAAAAAGTCCAAAGAAACGGACGAAAACTAATATAACCACGAAAAAAACAAAGGAGGAACAATCCATGTCGGACTATAACCCAAGCGTACCCCCGCTAAGCCAAAAAGCCGCGGATTGTTCCGTGCACTTATAAAGCAATTACGAGGCTACGCTACCCCATCATAAAACACATTTTTTGGAGGTAGAGTATAATGGAAAAAGAAATCCGCGAGTTGTTACTCGCACAAAAATTTGAAGAAGCGGCGGATTTTGTGGCGAAAGAAACGCCAGAAACGCTTGCGAATATTTTAAGTGAGCTGTCCGTTTGGGACGAGACCCTTTTAACTGCGTTTTGCCGTGCTTTAGAAAGCGACCTTTTGGCGGACGCCCTCGTCGAATTGGATGCGGAAGTACAAGAAAAAATCCTCAGCGGCTTACACGATGATGAATTGGAAGCGGTTATGGACGAAGTGTCCGTTGATGATACCGTTGATATCATCGAGGAAATGCCCGAAGAGTTGGTACGCCGTATCGCCGAACTAGACGATATTATGTTATTGCTCAAAGAGCGCAACTATCCCGTCTTAAAGCCCCTGCTTGCGTCCATGAACGCCATTGACCTTGCCGAGGTTTTCGAAGAAACGGAAAATGATACCGAACTGTTGATTTTGTTCCGCATTTTGCCCAAGGATTTGGCTGCGGAAACCTTCGTTGAAATGGATGCTGACGTCACGGAGCGTCTGATCAATAAACTGAGCGATAGAGAACTTCGCGCGGTCATGGACGAATTGTTCTTGGACGATACCGTCGATATCATTGAAGAAATGCCCGCAAACGTGGTAAAGCGTGTACTTGCGCAAAGCGACAGCGAAACACGTGCCAGCATCAACGAATTGCTGAAATATCCAAAAGACAGCGCAGGCAGTATCATGACCATCGAGTTTGTATCCCTTCGCCCTACCATGACGGTTGACGACGCATTTGAGCGTATCCGCCGTACGGCAATCGACAAAGAAACCATCTACACCTGCTACGTCATCGACCCCACCAACAAATTGATGGGTTTGGTAACCGCAAAGGATTTGATGCTTGCCCCTAAAACGGCGCTCATCGAAGACATCATGAACGAAAACGTCATCTATGCCCACACGGAAGAGGACAAGGAACAGGTTGCCCGTACCATTTCCGATTACGGTTTCTTGGCATTGCCCATTGTCGATAGAGAAATGCGCCTTGTCGGCATCGTTACCGTTGACGACGCAATGGACGTCTTGCAGGAAGAAAACACCGAGGATATCGCGAAGATGGCGGCTATTACACCGACCGATCGCCCCTACCTCAAAACCAGCGTATTTACCTTGTGGAAAACGCGCGTTTTATGGTTGCTTATCCTCATGCTTGGCTCCACATTCACGTCCCTCATCTTAAACCGTTACGAAGCTATGCTTTTCCCTTGCTTAGTTGCGTGCGTACCGATGATTATGGGTACGGGCGGTAACTCTGGTTCCCAAGCATCCGTTACGGTCATCCGCGCCCTGTCTATCGGTGAAGTAGAATCGAGCGACGTCGGCAAGGTAATATGGAAAGAATTGCGAGCATCAATAATGCTAGGCGCGACCTTGGCAATCGTGTGCTTTGCAAAACTCATTCTCTTGGATGGCATGTTGCTTGGTGTGGAAGGTTATGACCCTTTGATTAGCTTAATCATATCCCTCGCCTTATTCTGCGCGGTTATCGCAGCAAAGTTGGTTGGCGCGATATTGCCCATCTTGGCAAAGTGGTTACACCTCGACCCTGCGGTCGTTGCAAATCCCTTCATCACAACCATCGTCGATGCTGTGTCCGTGTTGCTCCTTTGCGGCTTTTCTTTTCTACTCTAAATCAAACTAAAAATGAAAAAGGATTTGGAAATATTCCAAATCCTTTTTTGTCGCATTTTTTCACTTAAAGAGGCATAGACGCATACCTGCCCCACTCATCGGGTAAAATCGTCACGATTATTTTTCCACGATTTTCCTCACGCTTGGCAAGTTCTTGCGCCGCATGCACCGCCGCACCCGATGAAATTCCCACACTTAAATCTTCTTCCATCCGTAAGAATTTTGCCATGCGGATTGCATCCTCATCTGAAACAGTTAACACTTCGTCATACACCGTTCTATCCAACACTTTGGGGATAAAATTTGCCCCGATACCTTGTATGCCGTGCTGTCCCGACCAACCTTGCGATAAGAGGGGCGAAGATGTAGGCTCCACCGCCACCACCTTGATGTGAGGGTTTCTTTCCTTCAAGTATCTACCAACGCCCGTCAAAGTGCCGCCCGTGCCGACGCACGCCACGAAAACATCCACTTTCCCTTGCGTTTGTTTCCAAATCTCCACACCCGTTGTGCAATAATGCGCTTTTGCGCATACAGGGTTGTTAAACTGGTCGGCAAGGATGCTGTTCGGCGTGTCCTGTAAAAGTTGTTTCGCCTTTTCCACTGCGCCCGACATGCCTTGTTTTCCGTCCGTCAATACCACTTCCGCACCGTAGCTTGCAATCAGCTTTCTGCGCTCCACACTCATACTGTCAGGCATCACGATTACTGCACGATAGCCGCGTTGCTGACACACGTACGCAAGCCCGATACCCGTATTGCCCGAAGTCGCCTCTATCACCGTACCGCCCTTTTGTAGGCGTCCGTTTTTTTCCGCATCCTCGATGATGGCAAGCGCCACCCTATCCTTAATCGAACCCGCCGGGTTTTCCCCTTCTACCTTGGCATAAATTTGACCGCAACACCCCAAATCCACTTGCTTTAAGCGCACCAAAGGTGTATTACCGATCGGCTTCATCAAATACCTGCCCCCTTTGTATAGTTTAAAATCTCGGCAGGCGTATCCACAAAAAGCTTTCCGCCTTCTTCCTGGAGATATGCCTTTTTACGGAAGCCCCAGGTCACGCAGATACAATCTACCCCTGCGTTTTTTGCCGTTTGAATATCCACCTCGGAGTCCCCGACGTACGCCGTCGAGTCCGCCGTTGCCGACAATTCTTTCATCACAGCCAGTAAAGAATCAGGCGCAGGCTTTTTGCGTATGCCCGCCGCCTCGTTTTCCCCCACAGCCGAGAGAAGCAATCCATCGAAATAGGTCTTCGCCAAACTCTTCACCGCAAAGTCCACCTTATTCGACACCACCGCTGTTTTCACACCTCGTGCCTGCAAGGTTTTTAACAAGGTCAAAATCCCCGCGTAAGGGGCGGTTTTATCCGCGCAATGCGCGGCGTAATAACTCTTAAACTCCGCAAGCGCTTCCGCGTGATAGGCTTTGCCTTCTTCCCCGACCGCGCGTTCCATCAGCTTCACAATGCCATTTCCGACAAACGAGCGCACCTCATCACGCGTACGGGATTTCAACCCACATTTCGCCAAAGCGGCGTTGGTTGCATCCGTCAAATCGTCCAAGGTATCCAGCAGGGTTCCGTCCAAGTCAAAGATAATCGTCTTGTACATGGTATGCCCATTTTTCATTGTAACACTTCCTTTATCGCATCGATTGCCAACGAGCGGTTTTCACAGCCCGTCTTCTCGTAAATGGAAGAAACGTAGTTTCTCGTCGTACCTTCCGACAGGCTAAGCGCGGAAGAAATTTGACGGTTGGTAAAACCTTCGTACATCATCAGCGCCACCTCTACCTCACGTTCAGACAAGGTAAACGCGCGCATCAACTTCAGTTCTCTATCCGCAGCCACGTGCATTGCCGCATCCGTAATTCTTCTCGCGATTTTTGAAGGTAAAATCGTATCCCCTTCGTATGCGTTTTTGATTGCGTTAATCAATGCGCCGCCGCCCATATCCTTCAACAAATAACCGCTTGCGCCATTGTTGATTGCATTTAAAATATATTCGCTATCGTCAAAAGTCGTCAAAATCAGCACTTTTACCTGCGGAAATTGCGTTTTAATACGGCTAGTTGCCACTACACCGTTCATATTCGGCATACGGATATCCATCAAAACAACGTCTGGTTGCATTGCAGGAATTTTCGACAGTGCATCAAACCCATCGCAGGCCGTCCCAACCACCTGCAAAGAAGGATCCGTCGCCAAAACGGCGGAAATTTCATTAGCCAATTCCGTTTGGTCGTCAACAACCAATACGCGCACTTTATTGATTTCCATTTTTCTTATCCCCTCCTGGCCTATCTTTAGTTTCATCTATAGGCAATACAACGTTCAATTCAAACCCTTCATCAGGCTCTGACATAATATACATATCACCGCCAAATTTACGCACTCGGTCACGCATCGTCGTCAAGCCGAAACCACTTTCAAAATTATCCGTCGCAAGCCCCGTACCATTATCCGAAAGGTAAAAACGAATTTTACCCTCCTCGATTTTCAGTTCAAACCAAAACGCCGTGGCATTGCCGTGACGCAACCCGTTGGAAATCCCCTCTTTTAAAGTATTACAAAGGAAGCGGTGTTTTGCCTCGGATACGTAAATATCTTCAATCTTCGCACGGATTTTGATACCTGTACCATCCGTCGATTCGTGTATGATGCTCTCCATTGCCGTTTTCAAGGTGATACTGCCTATTTCACCCGATAAAACGTGTACGCTTTCGCGCAATCTGTCTAGCGTATTTTTCGCCTGCAGGTTTGCGGCAATCAGCTTATTTTTCGCCTCGGTAGGGTTGGTGTCAATGATGCGTTTTGCAGCCTCCGTTTGCATAATTACCGTCGTCAAGGAATGTCCTGCCGTATCATGGATTTCCTTTGCAATGCGCTGACGTTCTTCCAAAGCCGACACTTCCGCAACGACAGCATATGCTTTTTCCAGCTCTTTTTTACTAGTGTCAAGTTCCACCAGCGTATGATTTAAACGCACGTACTGCCTATAAAAAATTAAGACGAGTTCTACACTGACAAAATGCAAACTCAGCGCCGCAAACGTACCGAACGCTTCACGTAAAATTTCCAACCCCATCGTATCACCGCGCACGAGATACATCTGCAAAAGATAACTGATACCATACAAGGGTACGGCAATGAGATACATCCAAAATGCGATACGCAATTTGGTGGTGCGGCAATAGAATTGCGTTAAAATCAAAATGTATAGAAGTAGGGAATATACGCCTATGGTCGCCACAACGAAACCGCACGCCGCAAACGCTTCTATCGCGTAAAATATCAAATTGTATTTTTCATTTTTCAAAATGAACATTTTTAAGGCTTCCGCAACCGTCAAAATGAGCGAGGCCGCAAACAAAATGGAAAATTTTACCCAGTTTTTCGTCAACACCAAATTTTCCATATGCTGTAGCAAAATCAAGAACTCTACCAACAATAAAAGCCCGAAAATCACCCATTTGCCTATAAAGAGCAGGTAATCCTCCCGCAAAGATTTTTCATCCCCGAAGATACGACGAAAATAGGCGCGAAGCTTCGCTTCGTCCTCCGTTTCAGAAAGCGTACCCCTTTCTTCCGTCGGGGAGATGGGCTTTTCCAATTCCTTGTCGTCCTGCTTTTTTTTAAATCTCAAATTGATATCCTCACATTCTTCGCTTAATCGTCTTGAATCAAGGTGTCAAGCGAATAGTTTTTGCTGATTTCCGCCAAACGCTTGCTTAAATAATAGCTATACAACCCGTTCGTCGCACAAATAATATGATCGCAAAACAATAGGTTGTGCATACTACACAACACCTGCATATTTTTCGTCATGCGGTCATCGTCTTCAGACGGGATTGCTTCCCCGCGGGGGTGATTGTGTACCAGGATTACACCGCGCGCGCCTTCCGTTAAACAAAACGTCGATAAGGTCTCTGGTTCCATCACCACCTTCGAGATATGTTTAATCGTAAAGCCACGCTTTTTAATAACGAACCCATCG
>JAFVQP010000120.1 GCA_017504735.1 Clostridia bacterium
ATGCGGTTTTGGCTGTTATCGGCTAAGTAATAGAATAAGGAGTTTCTATTATGCATAATACTTTACTTGCGAATTTCGGGGATATGTTCAAAAACTTATGGAATTCGTTAGGCTTTAACAGCGCTTCGTTTGCAAGCAGTTGGCCGAACTACGTAATGCTTCTCATTTCGTTCGTGCTGATGTATCTTGCAATCGTAAAGAAATTTGAACCGTTGCTGTTGTTGCCTATTGCGTTCGGTATGTTTTTGATAAATCTTCCTGGTGCTTATAACGTGGTTTGGGGTACGTATCCCGAAAGCGAAACGTTAACGTTGGAAGAATTCCAAGAATTAGGGATGACGATTCCAAATAATTGGCAATTTATAGACGGACAATTATGGACGATTGATAGCGGTAATTTGCAACTCGTTTCGCAACAAATGATGGATGCGGAATTGCAAGCGGGTACAATTCAGTTGCCCGTTGACGTCTTCTTCAAGGACGGCGCGCTGTTAAGACAGGTAGCGCACACCTATGAAAACGTGCAGAACAGAGGGCTTTTGTGGTATTTGTTCTACGGCGTGCAGAACGTTATTTACCCGCCGCTTATCTTCCTTGGTATTGGCGCAATGACCGACTTTGGTCCGTTGATTTCCAACCCCAAGAGTATGATTATCGGCGCGGCGGCGCAGCTTGGTATTTTCTTGACGTTGATTGCAGCGAGCCTTATTGGTTTCAATGTTGCAGCAGCGGCGTCTATTGCAATTATTGGCGGCGCAGACGGCCCTACGGCTATTTACGTCACGCAAAAAATGTCTTCTTGGGCAATGTTTAGGGGTAGCTCTATTGATTTACTTTCGGCGATTGCGGTTGCGGCGTATTCGTATATGGCGCTTATTCCTATTATTCAAAAGCCGATTATGCGTTTGCTCGTTCCCAAAAAGGAACGCCAAATTAAGATGAAGCCGCTTCGTACGGTCAGCAAAGTGGAAAAGATTATATTCCCGATTTTGGTTACACTCGTCGTAGGGATTTTGCTGCCTGATGCTGTGCCTTTGCTTGGTATGCTGATGCTTGGTAATTTGCTGAAAGAATGTGGCGTATGTGACAGACTTTCTTCGCAGGCACAAAACGGTTTGATGAATACGGTCACTATTTTCTTAGGTGTTTCCGTTGGTTGTAAAGCGTATGGCGCAACCTTCTTGCAACTTAGTACGCTTGGTATCGTTGGGCTTGGTTTGGTTGCATTCTCGTGCGGTACGATCGGCGGTTTGTTGGTTGCTCGTCTTATGTGTAAACTTTCGGGTGGCAAAATCAATCCGTTAATCGGTAGCGCAGGCGTTTCCGCTGTACCTATGGCGGCGCGTATTTCCGAAGACGTTGGGCGTGAAGAAGACCCCAGCAACCATTTGTTGATGCATGCTATGGGACCTAACGTAGCAGGGGTTATCGGTTCGGCTATTGCGGCAGGGTTCTTACTTGCCATTATTTAACCTATGAGGTAAAAGATTATGGATATTAAATTTGAAAACAGAAAAGTAATGCTTACCGAAACGATTTTGCGCGACGCGCATCAATCGCAGGCGGCTACGCGTATGAAAATTGAGGAAATGCTCCCCGTTTTGGAGCAACTCGATGATATCGGATATTATTCGATTGAAGCATGGGGTGGCGCAACTTTTGACTCCTGTCTTCGTTTCTTGAACGAAGATCCCTGGGAACGTTTAAGAACGTTAAAATCCCATTTAAAAACGCCTATTCAAATGTTGCTTCGTGGTCAAAACTTGCTTGGTTATCGCCATTATGCGGACGACGTAGTTGAAAAATTTGTTGCGAAATCTATTGAAAACGGCGTTGGG
>JAFVQP010000121.1 GCA_017504735.1 Clostridia bacterium
AGGAAAAGTATTGTTAAACGATGGCGACACCTTCACCTTTACAACGGAAGATGTTGAAGGCGACAATACCAGGGTAAGCGTTTCCTACGCAAAAATTTGCGAAGAACTTGAAGCTGGAGACAAAATTCTTTTGAATAACGGTATGATTGTTTTCCGCGTAGAAGAAGTTTCTGCGCCCAATATACATTGCACCGTTGAAATTGGCGGTGAACTTTCCAATAGAAAGTCTATGTTCTTCCCCGATAAACAACTCTGTCATATGGAATTTTTATCCGAACAAGATAAAGCCGACCTTCTATTCGGTATTGAACAAGGCGTAGATTTTGTTGCCCTTTCCTTCGTTTCAAAAGCGCAAGACGTCCTTAATGCAAGAGAATTTCTTACACAAAACGGCGGCAAAGACATTGATATCATCGCAAAAATCGAAAACCGTGCCGGTGTAAATAATCTACTTGAAATTATGAAGGTTTCGGACGGTATTATGGTTGCGCGCGGTGACTTAGGTGTGGAAATCCCCTACGTGGAGCTTCCTAACATTCAAAAACATATTATTTCAGAATGCCGTATCCATGGTAAACGCGTTATTACCGCAACGGAAATGTTGGAATCGATGATTCACAACCCTCGTCCCACAAGAGCGGAAATTTCCGACGTTGCAAACGCCGTTTATGATGGTACCTCCGCCGTTATGCTGTCGGGGGAAACCGCTGCAGGAAATTTCCCCGTGCAATCGGTCAATGCAATGGCAAAAATTGTTGAACACGCGGAAAACCATATTGAATATATCCAAATGATTGACAATTTCGAAATTACCACCAAAGCAGAGGCTCTCTCCCACTCCGCTGCAACACTTGCGAAGGATTTACAAGCAAAGGCAATCGTAGTATGTACTCGTACAGGTGATACCGCAAGAAAAGTATCACGTTTCCGTCCCAATATCAATATCATTGGTATCACAACGGATATCCATGCCTATCGTCAGCTTGCGCTCAGCTGGGGTGTTTTGCCCGTTTTAACGGATGAATACACATCTATTGATATCCTCTTTTATTTTGCCAAAGAAATGGCGAAAAAGAGTGGTTTAGTGAAGAAAGGCGACACAATTGTTATCACCGGTGGAACCCCGAATGGTAAGAGCGGCAATAGCAATCTTATCAACGTAGAAACAATTTAAATTTACACTAGCTTTTATAGAAAAAACCTTAAAATTACCACAAAAACAGTTGCTTTTTGGTGTAGAATGCGGTATAATATAAAAGCTGTTTGCAGAGATGGCGGAGCGGTCGAACGCGCACGATTCGAAATCGTGTTATGCAGGAATGTATACAAGGGTTCAAATCCCTTTCTCTGCGCCACAAAAAAGGATATGTCTTTGACATATCCTTTTTTGTTTGCGTAAAGAACGGTTAGCAGGAAGTCTTGAGGGATTCAAGGGTTCACGCGAGGAGCGAAAACCACGCAACCCTTCGCTTCCTCACACACCATTGAGCGACGACGCTTTGTTGCTTTGCAACAAAATATTTCTCTGCGCAGTTGACATATCCTTTTTTGTTTGCGTATAAACAGGTTAGCAGGAAGAGTTGAGGGATTCAAGGGTTCATGCGAGGAGCGATAACCACGCAATCCCCTCACCTCCTCACACACCATTGAGCGACGACGCTTTGTTGCTTTGCCCCCCTCTGCTGTATAATAAAGTAAAATCTCGCTACGCTATGCGTAACGAGATTTTTATTTTTACATTAACGTAATCATCAACTGCGATGCGAGTACAATCAAAATCAATGCGATAGGATAGGTTGAAGCGTAAGCCGAAGCCACGTCATCCGTTTCTGCAGTCGAAATTAAAGTACCAAGTGCGGGAGTTGATGTCATACCGCCAGTAATCGAACCAAGGCTATTAAGCATAGGCAATTTCAATACATACTTACCAACAATAAACCCAACAACCATAGGAATAAGCGTCATAACAGCGCCACCAATAAAGCCCCAAACAACAATCGCCGCACCGCCTGCGTTAGAAACTTCCTGAACCAAGGCAACACCCCCCTCAAAGCCCGCGCCAATAAGGAATAATGCCAAACCAAATTCGCGAAGAACTTTAAGTGTCCCTTCCTTTACTTCCAAAGAAAGCTTACCAATGTGACCAAAATGGCCAAAAACCAAGCACATAATAAGCACGCCGCCCGTTGTACCAAGAGAGAAACAAGGGCCATTGTAGCCATCACCTGTTAAGGGAATATTAATTGATCCAAGCAAGAGCCCTGCAATGATCGCAAGCGCAAAAGGCATAAAACCAAAATCTTCACACTTGAAGTATTTAGAATAATCCCTCTTTTCCTCCGTTGCGCCAAGCTTTAAAAGCTCTCTTTCCTTATTCATGTCCGCTTTTAAGAATTTGGGAAGCAGCTGCACAAACAAAACAACGCCAACAACGCCAAACGGATACGCAATTGCATGTCCAAGCGTAATTCTCGCCAAGTTCTCCGTTGCCGCATCAACCGCCGCAGAGAAACCAGGGGTCGAAGTCAATGCACCAGACAAAATACCTGCCCAAAATTCAGCGCCATAATCAGGCGTTAAAAGCGTAAAAAGAACCGCTACAGCCGTACCAGAAAGGATAATCACTACCCCCAATAAAATGTACGTTTTAAAGTTTTTCGCTAAGTTTTTAAAGAAGTTAGGGCCAGCAATAAAGCCAACCGATCCAACAAACATAATCAAACCAAGATTTTGTACGGGGCCTTTCAAATATTTAACAACCGTTGCTTCCGTACTCGGCATATAAAATGCTTTCAACAAAGGAACATCTTTAAAATCCAACGTACAAACCCAACCAAGCAAAATCGCAACAAGGAATACACCTGCCGTACCAAGCGAAACACCCTTAATATTCACAGAACCAAGCAAATAGCCCAAGCCGAGCATTAAGAAAATGAGCGTAAACATTACAAACGTGGTGCTAAATTTAAAGGTGCTTTCTACCCCATTCGCCTTATTCGCCATAATACCGCACCAAATACCGATACCCGCAACGAGCACCACACTCAATAATACCCATAACCACTTAAGGCTACTTTTCTTGGGTGGCTCTACCATAATTTCAGGCGCAGTTTCTTCAAACTCAGGCACAGCAACTTTGCCATCTTCAAAATTTTTGTTAGAATTCTCCACTTTTTATATCTCCTTAAGATTTACGGACGAAAACGCACAAAAGCGTACTTTCGTGCGTTTTGCCCTATTATTTCACCTTATTTCCCTTTATCAGTTTGCTTTTCTTCTGTAATCGGGAAGAAGCTTAGGAGAAACTACTTCCGAAGAAATACCAGCATCTTCAAGTTCTTTCTCGAATGCCGCTACGTGGTCAAGCGTCAATTCTTTGAGTTCAACCGTCTTCCACTTTTCACCCGCTTGCTGACCTGCATTTCTACCAAATACGATAATATCCAACAAGGAGTTACCCATCAAACGGTTGGTACCATGGATACCACCAACAGCTTCGCCTGCAACGTACAAGTTTTCGATACAAGTCATACCATTTGCACCGATGTCAATACCACCGTTTTGATAATGCAACGTGGGATAGATAAGAATAGGTTCTTTTCTAATATCAATGCCGTATTTGCCGAACATACGAAGCATTGCAGGAATACGTTTTTCAATCGTACCTTCGCCATTGAGGATATCGATAAGCGGTGTATCCAACCAAACACCTTCACCATCCGTCGTCTTGATACCATTGCCGTTTGCTTTACATTCACGGATAATCGAAGACGCCGTAACGTCACGAGTTTCCAACGAATATACAAACGCTTCACCATCTTTATTTACAAGCTGTGCACCAAGCGAACGAACTTTTTCGGTTACAAGCGCGCCGTAAATTTGCGTAGGTTCAGCAGCACCCGTGGGGTGATACTGAAGGGTTTCAGGATAAAGAAGTTTTGCACCTGCACGATACGCAAGCACCAAACCATCCGCCGTTGCACCATAGTGGTTAGACGTAGGGAAGCCTTGATAATGTAATCTACCTGCACCACCCGTTGCAATAACAACCGTCTTTGCTCGAGCAATCAAGATTTCCTTTGTTTCCATATTCAAAAGAACTGCACCTGCAACTTTACCGTCGGTATCCTTAATAAGCTCGATTGCCGCCGTAAAGTCCACAACCGTAATACCACGATTGAATACTTCATCACGAAGGGTACGCATAATTTCCGAACCGGAATAGTCACGGCAAGCGTGCATACGTTTTCTCGACGTACCGCCACCATGCGTCGTAACCATCGTACCATCTTCTTCCTTATCGAACATAACGCCGAGGTTGTTGAGCCACAAAATTGCTTCAGGAGCTTCGTTTACAAGCTTGTAAAGAAGTTCGGGCTTATTTTTAAAGTGACCGCCACCAAGAGCATCCAAGTAATGGGTTGCAGGGCTATCATTAGGTTTATCAGCCGCCTGAATACCGCCTTCTGCCATTGCCGTATTTGCATCGCCAAGACGAAGCTTGGTTGCAATCATAACGTTTGCGCCTCTTTGATGCGCCTCAATTGCCGCAGACGAACCTGCGCCACCGCCACCGATAACCAAAACGTCTACGTCATAGTCAATTTTGCTAAGGTCGATATTCATACCAGCAATACGAGAATGGCCTTGCAACAAATCAGCAAGTTCGTGCAATACCTTACCACCCTTATTTTGCCCAACCTTCAATTCTTCATACGCATTCGTGATATAATCGGGGTGAAATTCCGCCAAAACCGCGTCTTTTTCTTCCGCAGACATACGTCTATGCAAGTTTTCAATACGAGAAGCGCGGCTTGCTTCTACTTTTTTCATAGATTCAAGTTGTTCTTGAGTATAATGATACATACGCTTCTCCTTATTTTTCGATTTCTCTATGATTGTACAGGTTCATCTGTTCTTCCAAAGGCGTGTTCATGATTGCTTCCAACGCAGCTTTACAGTCCCCTGCGTCAATTTCCGCAACACGGTTGATAAGATGTTCCGTTTGAGGTGCAAGATATTTACCCGTAAGTCTACGCGCAAGCAATGCAACCTGAGGATGGGAAATACCTGCAGGGCAACGAGAAGAACATACACCGCACATTACGCAGTCAAAGCTTTCCTCTGCTGCTTTTTCATATTCACCTCGCTGTGCATATGCGATATACTGCATTACGTTCAATTCCTGCGTGCAAGCTTTCGTACAAGCGTTACAACCGATGCACGAATAAATTTCGGGATACAACTGCATCATAATCTGCTGCGTGGGCTTAATTACGTTGATGTCGTACACCTTTTTCACCAAGGGGAAGAAGGGCAACGTTGCTACGTACATACCTTCTTCTACCTGTTGCTGACAAGCAAGGCAGGTTTTCAATTCCTGCTGGCCGTGGATACGATAAATCGTTGCACACGCACCGCAGAAACCATTTCTACAACCACAACCGCGAACAAGCTGATAGCCAGCGTATTCCATTGCTTTCATAATCGTCAAACTTTCCGGCACTTGATAACGCTTACCGAAAAGATATACGTTTACCATTTTTTCCATTGTTTTTCTCTCCTTAATACTCGTCGGGAAGCTCGTCAAGCTCCGTCATACGGAATACGGGACCATCTTTACATACAAACTTGTCCCCTACATTACATCTACCGCATTTACCAACACCACACTTCATACGAAGTTCGAGCGTCGTATATACGCGCGATTTATCAAAGCCAAGCTCTAACAAACCAGCAAGCGTAAACTTAATCATGATGGGAGGACCGCAAAGTACAGCCGTCATATTAGGATCAAGCCCAAGCTCTTTCACGTATGCAGGTACGAAGCCAACGTGACCATCCCAACCTTCTTGAGGACGGTCAATCGTAAGGTAAACCTCCATATTCGGCTCGTTTACCCATTCGTTGCGAATTTCATCAATATCTACAAGGTCATCTTTACTTCTTGCACCGTAAACAATAACTACCTTGCCGTAGTTTTCACGATAATGACGAACGTAGTTGATTACACTTCTTAAAGGCGCAAGACCGATACCGCCTGCGATGAACAGCAAATCCTTACCCTTAAAATCTTCTTCTACGGGGAAGTTTCTACCATAACGGATTTATTGCTCAGGAAGAAATTGACGAGATTTTTCGACGTACCTACGGCAG
>JAFVQP010000012.1 GCA_017504735.1 Clostridia bacterium
ACTGATGAAGAATACAAGAACTGCGGCACGAGATGCGCGGATATCGCTACGGAAACGGTGGTGAATAATGGGGCAAACAAGCTTCGCGGCGCACTCGATATTTTCCCTAAAAGATGTATCACGTTGGGGATGAAGCAACTCTTAAAAGCAAGGGTATTAAAGGTATATTTGTATTGCAACTGGCAATGGGGGATTATGCGTAAGATGGCACTTGAAGAAGAGTCTCGTTTCATGCCTGTATCCTTCTTGCAAAACCATCCGAATGCGGAAATGGTCATCACGCAGAGCTTGTATGATTTTAATTTATAAGTAAGGAGCAAGCTATGAAGTTTGGAACGTTGGTACGACTTAAAAATGTAGACGATTGCGTTGCGGCATTTGAAAAAGTAAAGGCGATGGATTTGGAAAGTTGCCAGTTGGTTTACAAACCTGCAACGTACACCCTTGAGAGTGCAAAAATCATCAAGGCGGCTGCAGAAAAATGCAGCATAGAAATATCGGCGTTTTTCGCTGGTTTTTACGATGATTATACTGCTTGGGAGCTTAAATACGATTTCCGTAATGCGGGGTTGAACAGCGTGGCTTTTGGCGCAGAACGTTTGAAGTATTTGCTTGGCGTATTGCCCTTTTTACAAGAGCTTGGCGTATCGGATATGATTATCCACGCAGGGTTTGTTCCCAATGACCCATTCGCTCCCGAATATACGGAAATGATATGCAGGGTGAAACTACTTGCGGACAGGGCGAAAAAGTACGGGGTAAATATTTTGTTTGAAACGGGTGGGGAAAGTCCGATTACCTTGCTTCGTTTAATCCAAGAAGTAAACACAGGCAACCTGTTTGTCAACTTAGATACGGGTAATTTGATAATGTACGGCTACGGAAATCCCTGCGAAGCGGTGATGACTCTTGGTCAATATGTTCGCAACGTGCATGCAAAGGACGGCGTCCCCCCGACGGACCCTTATAAGATCGGTGAGGAAAAAGCACTTGGCGAAGGTGTGGTAGATTTCAAGAGAGTATTTACACTATTAAAAGAGCGTGGTTACGACCGCTTTATCACGATTGAACGTGAAATTGAAGGCGAAGAACAAAAACGCGATATCGAGCGCGGATTCATCTATTTGAAAGAAATATTAAAAAACATATAATTGAAGGAGTAAAAATCATGAAAAGAAAAGTAGGTATTATCGGTTATGGTTGGGTTGCAGGTGCGAATCACAAGAATTCCTATGCGCAGGCAAAGGACGTAGAAATCGTAGCTGTTTGTGATGTAAATAAAGCTGCGTTGGAACGTGCAAAGAGAGATTATAATCTTCCCGATGAAGCATTGTTTGACGATTATAAAAAGCTTATTGACAGTGGGCTTTGCGATATGGTTGATATTTGTACGCCCAACAGCTTCCACTGCGAACAGGCGAAATACGCTTTGAACGCGGGGCTTCCCGTTAGTATTGAAAAACCCGTTGGTGTAAACAGCCAAGAAGTAGAAGAAGTACGTGC
>JAFVQP010000122.1 GCA_017504735.1 Clostridia bacterium
GCATCTTTTACCTGCGTAGGCAATGCTTCGCCCTTGCCGTTCCAGTCGTTGCCTTCGCCAAGGCCAACCAAAAGCACACCACGAAGATGAACTTTCTCAATCGTCGTTTCAATTTCCTTGTAACCTTCAATGTAGCTATTAATAACAAAGTCGTTAGGTCTTTCCGACACAGGGCTCGTCGTCCAGAAGGTTCTCGATACGTCCGTGGTAAGCACTTCGCCGCTTACCATGGGGATTTCTGCGCCAGCCGCAATTCTTGCGCCCATACCATTCTTAGAAATGAAGCCAGACTTCATCTTAAAGGTAAGGGTATTGTCATCACCCCAACGATAGGTCGTTACCGTAACGCCATCCCAAATTTCACGAAGGCTGTAAATGCCATCTTCCATGTAAATGGTTACGTTATCCAACAAGTTGGTTTTGGTGATAAACGATGCATCGTGCGCCTGATTAGACGTTACGTAGTCCGTAGAGTTAAAACGAAGGAAGAAATAATATTCATTCCCGTTGCTACGGAATTGTACCTGCGTAACCTTGGGTTGAACAACAATCTTTTCCTCATATTTCAACTGCAAGGTTACGTGATTTGCAGGCATCATGGTAGGCACTTCGCCGCCTGCCATCGTCCATGCGCCTTCATACCCTGCTTTTTCAGGGATTTCAGGCAAAGCAATTGTTTCGCCTTGTTTATACATTTGCGTGCTATGTACGCTACCGTCTTCGTTCAAATAGGTAACTTCATAGAATTTTTCAAAAGCCCAGCTTAACGCCACATCTACCGTGCTCATATCATTTGAAGTGCAAAGATATTCCGCATCCAAAACCTGTACGGTATATGCCATATCCGCATTACCCAAATAATCATAGCTAGGGAATTCACAACCTTTTTCAAACAAGATCTTATCAATGGTCGTGCCGTTATATGCAGTGTTGATATCAATTTGCATCGTACCGCCCGTTTCACCCCAGTTGTTAAAATAGTAAGTAAGCTGACGAGCTTCGGGGTTGTAATTAAGAATACTACCAAGCGTCACCCAGGTATCCGTCGCCTTTACGTGCAATTTCACTTTACCAAGGAAGTTGCAAGCAAGCATTTTACGCCAATACGTACCAGAATGCGTTGTCGTACCATCCGCGCCAGGTACCTGCGTAGGAAGAACGTCCGTGCGGCCTACGCCCTTTACCCAGTCGTTGCCTTCGCCAAGACCGATATTGATTCTACCGCGAAGATGCAATTTTGCCAAAGACGTGGAAATTACGTTGTAACCGTCCGTGTAGTTGCCAATAGCATTATCCGCGGTATTATGCGGACTCCAGAACGTTCTCGTAATCGAGGTAACCTTCTTCGAGCCATCAAGCATAGGAATTTCCGCGCCAGCGTCAATTCTTGCGCCGGTACCCATGTTCGATTTATATTCCGATTTCATCTGGAATACCAACGAATGACTTTCAACCCAAATGTATGTACCGCAGTTTTCGCCGGTCCAAGCTTCACGCAACGTTGCCGAACCGTCCAAGAAATAAAGGTGTACCTTATCCAAAAGGTTGGTGTTGGTGATCATGGAAGGATCATGCCACTGGTTAAGCTCCGTATAATCCGTCTGCCCATCCATACGAAGGAAGAAGAAACAATTTTCCCCGCTGGTACGGAACTGTACCTGCGTGATGGTAATCGATTCTTCCGCTTTGGCTTCCGCTTTCGTGTTCAGCGAGAACATGCCACCTACAAGGGCAAGCACTGTTACTGCACACAATGTAAGCAACCACTTGATTTTCGACATAATTGTCTTTCCCATACTTTTCTCCTTTGCAATACTATATAATTATTGCTACAATTATGATATACCTTATATTATCTCAAATCAATATCATTTTATAGAAAAAATGTATCAAATATTAATATTTTACTGTTTAGCGCCATCGTAATGAGGTATTTATTGGTGAGTTATCGCGATTTTTCAAAAAAACACAAGAGGATCAAGCAATGCGCGAGGGCGCCACAAAATACAATCCACTCCCCACAATATCCACTAACGAATATTTTTATGCTACTCATAAATTTTATTCCTTTGAAGATTTCAAAAAGCAGCTTGCCGTTCATCTTCGTTGGTATAATTTTTTCCCTATGAGACCTTTGCACTGGAAATCTCCTAAACAATATATCTTGGATTACTTACACGATGGACTTTTACATATTTAAAAATTTTTCTGATTCCTTGTCTCA
>JAFVQP010000013.1 GCA_017504735.1 Clostridia bacterium
GGAAGGTAATAAGCATGGTAAAAGTTTTACAATACGGCGAAGGTAATTTCTTGCGTACTTTTGTGGATGCGTATTTTGACCATTTAAACAAAAATGAAGGGGGCATGTACGAGGTGAATATCGTAAAACCGATCACCTTCGGCACCTTAGAACGCTTTGAAAAGCAAAACAATAAATACCACATTATTCTCCGTGGTATGGAGAGTGGTAAGGCGGTGGAAAACGTATTTGCGATCGATTCTGTAAAACAGGTAATCGACCCCTTTGCGGATGATACGGCGTATTATGCGTTGGCAAAAGACCCTGATTAAAAGATTATCGTTTCCAACACGACGGAAGCGGGGATTTGCTTTAATGGGCAGGATAAAATAGACGGATTTGACGGTATTACTTACCCTGCAAAATTGACAAAATTCTTGTTGGAACGTTTCAATGCAGGGTTAGACGGAGTATATCTTTTGCCTGTGGAACTGATTGATAACAACGCAGCTGCATTGAAAAACTGCGTAGATCAGTATATTGAATTGTGGAATTTGCCTACTGCGTTTAAGGCGTGGAACGACGAAAAGAACTTCTACTGCAATACCCTTGTTGACCGCATCGTGTCGGGGTATCCTCGCGACGAAGAAACGAAAGCGCATTTGACCGCGCTAATCGGTGAAACGGATGATTTAATGTCGGTTGGCGAGCCGTTCGGGCTTTGGGCGGTAGAGAAAAAGGGCGCGATTGCCGATTATATTAAAGAAGGCTTGCACAATATTGAGGTGGTTTTGACCGACAATATCGGTTACTACAAGAAACGTAAAGTGCGCGTTTTGAACGGCAGTCACACCAACCTTGTACCTGCGGCATTGATGCTTGGTACGGTAACGGTATACGATTGTATGGTGGATAAAAAGTTGTCTGCGTTTGTGGAAGATGCTTTGAAAGCGGAAATCAATCCTTTCGTATCCGATGATATTGCGGCAACGACGGTATTTGCAAACAGTGTTAAGGATCGTTTCCTTAACCCGTTCTTGAATCACCAGCTTGTCAGCATTTCCTTGAACTCTATCTCTAAATGGCGTGCGCGCGTATTGCCCAGCTTTAAGGATTATTACGAGCAATACGGTGAAATTCCGCCCTGCCTTACGATCGGTTTTTCGTACTTGATGGCGTTGTATTCCTCGATGGAGAAGCAGGGGGATAAGTACGTGGTACAAGTGCCCAATCGTGAAATTGAGTTGAAAGACGACCTGCCTTATTTGGAATATTTTGCAAACGGCGGTTCGGTTATAGACTTTATGGCGAATGCAGACGTTTGGGGTGAAGATTTGACCCAATACGCAGGCTTTGCGGATGCAGTATTTGGCAATATTGAAAAAATTAAAAAAGGTGTTTCCTTGATATGAAGAGTGTAATTATCAATGAAAAGGATAACGTCGGCGTTTGCTTGGACGGAAATGAGAAAATTCCCGCAGGGCATAAGTATGCCTTAAGAACGATTGCTTGCGGTGAGTATGTTATCAAATACGGTGAAATCATCGGCAGAGCCACGCAAAAAATTGCGGAAGGCGAATGGGTGCATACCCACAACGTAAAATCGCATTTGGACGAAAATGTGGCATACAGGTACGAGTTTAATGCAAATATTCCCGCAAAAGCTACACAGACCTTTCAAGGGTTTAAACGTGAAAAAGGGCGTGCAGGGATCCGCAACGAGATTTACATTATTCCCACGGTTGGGTGTGTAAACAACGTATGTATGCGCCTGGCAAAAGAAGCGCAAAGTCTTGTGTCGGGTACCATCGACGGCATTTTTGCATTGCCCCATCAATTTGGCTGTTCACAGCTTGGTGAGGATAATGAAAACATCAAAAAGTTGCTTTGCGCAATTGCTTTAAACCCCAACGCAAGCTACGTTTTGTTTGTTGGTTTGGGTTGTGAAAACAACGGCATGGACGGGATAAAGGAATATCTTGCGCCGTACGAAAGAGAAAATATTGCCTACTTTAACTGTCAAGAGGTTGAGGACGAGCATGCGTATGGTATGGAAATATTGAAAGGTTTTGCGGAAAAAGCAAAAACTTTGCAACGCGAGGCGGTGGATTTTTCCGAGCTGTGCATCGGGTTGAAATGCGGTGGCAGCGACGGATATTCTGGCTTGACGGCAAACCCTCTTGTCGGCAAAATTACCGATAGAACGGTGGGGGCCGGCGGCAGTGCAATTTTGACGGAAGTCCCCGAAATGTTCGGCGCAGAACAGCTGCTTATGAATAAGTGCAAAAATGCGCAGGTATTCGAGAAATATAAAAAGATGATTGAGGATTTCAAGGCGTATTACACGAAGCAGGGCTTCCCCGTTTACGAAAACCCTTCGCCGGGTAACAAAAAGGGTGGTATTACTACCTTAGAAGAGAAATCTTTGGGGTGTATTGAGAAGGCTGGATCTAGCGAGATTGTCGATGTCTTAGACTACGGCGAACTCGTAAAGGAGGGGGGCGTGTCTGCGTTGAATGCGCCTGGTAACGATTTAATCGCTGCGACAGCGCTTGCGGCAAGCGGTTGCCAAATCGTACTTTTCACTACGGGCAGAGGTACACCGTTTAGTACCTTTGTACCGACGATGAAAATCGGTACGAACAACAATATTTCCGCCTTTAAAAACGGTTGGATTGATTTCAACGCTTATGGTATGGACGAGGACGGTTTATTTGATTTGTTGCTTGCGACAATCAATGGGGATTATAAATGTAAGAGCGAAGACGTTCGAGAAATCGCATTCTATAAAACAGGAGTAACGTTATGAGTTATATTAAAGAAAATTTTTTACTTACGAATAAGACGGCGGAAAGGCTGTATTTTAACTTTGCAAAGGGTATGCCCATTTTCGATTATCATTGCCACTTGCCTGAAAAGCAAATTTTGGCGAACGAGCAATTCCACGACGTGTTTGAAATTTGGCTTGCAGGTGACCATTATAAATGGCGTTTGATGCGCAATTACGGCGTGGATGAAGCGTACATCACGGGCGACAAGAGCCATAAGGAGAAGTTTATGGCGTACTGCAAGACGCTTGGCACGGCGTTTGGCAACCCGCTTTACCATTGGTCGCAGGTGGAGTTGAAGGAGTTTTTCAACTGTGAAATCGAAATCAACGAGCAAAATGCGGAGTTGATTTGGAATTGGTGCAACGATTATATCGAACTCAACAAGATCACCCCTCAAAAGCTGATTGAACAGTCGAATGTTACCCATATTTTTACCACAAACGAAATTTTTGACGATTTGACGACGTTTCCGAAGATTGCGGAGAAAGGGTATAAATTCAAGGTAATCCCCGCATTCCGCGCGGATAAAATTATGAACGTGGATGCGAAGGGCTACAAGGGCTTTATCGCACAGTTAGAGGCATTGACGGGTGCGGTTACGGATGTGGATGCTTTGGAAAAAGCCATTGAGGCGCGCTTGCAGGAATTTATCAAGGTGGGCACAACCGCCAGCGATATCGCGCTTGAAAAGGTTTACACCGTAACGGAAAAAACCGAGGCAAACGCTGTATTCCAAAAGGCAATCGCAGGGGAAATCCCGACTGCGGAAGAAACGGAGATCTTCAAGGGCTATTTGACGTATTTTCTCTTTAAGCTGTACGCAAAATACAATATTGCAACCGAATTGCACGTTGGCGCAATGCGCAATAACAACACCGTAATGCTTGAAAAATTGGGCTTGGACACGGGCTACGACAGTATTTCTGACGATAACAGCATTAAAAACATGTCGCGGTTGTTCGATCGATTGAACAACGAGGGCGCCCTTCCCAAAACGATTGTATTCAACCTCAACCCCAAGATGAACACGGAAATTATGACCCTTATCGGTTGTTTCCAAAGCAGTGAGGCGAAAGGGAAAGTGCAATACGGTCCCGCTTGGTGGTTCTTGGATAACAAAGTAGGTATGGAAAAGCATTTGGAAGATTTGACGGCAACAGGACACATCGGTGCGTTTGTCGGTATGTTGACGGACAGCCGTTCGTTACTTTCCTATCCTCGTCACCATTATTTCCGCCGTATTTTGTGCAACTATCTCGGTACAATGATGGAAAATGGCGAAATGACCACGGACGAAGGGTTTGTTGGGGAAGTGATAAAGGATATTTGTTACCGCAACGCCATCGCATATTTAAATATGTAAAATGTAACGCATTTATACTGCGGTGAAAATGGTTCGGTAAAGGGAGAAAAATTATGATTAATGCAGATTTAGCGCACGAATTATTGTGGAAAAATATGAAGCCGATTTTAAGCGATAGGGCGGGAAAGGAGTATACCGTTTGGCGCGAGGAGCTTCGACAAAAATTTATTGAACTTACGGGGATTGACAAGATTGAGAAAAACGCTTGTCCTTTGAACGTGCAAATTGAAAAGGAAGAGGATAAGGGAACGTACCGTTTGATACGCTTTACCTTTGACAGCGAAATCGGGGAAACGGTGCCTTGTTATTTGGTAATCCCGAAAACGGGCAAGGAGAAATACCCTGTGGCGATTACCCTGCAAGGACATTCTTCCGGTGCGCACAATTCCATCGGCGTACCCCTTTACGATGGGGATGAAGCCTATCAAACGCGCGGCGCCTTTGCTTTGCAGGCTGCGGAAAATGGGTTTGCGGCGTTGGTTATCGAACAGCGAGGTATGGGCGAAAGGAAACCGAGCAGACCCAGCCGTGGCAGTCATATAAATTGTCAATATGCGGTTAGCGTTGCCTTGGTTCTTGGGAGAACGATCCTTGGTGAGCGTATTTGGGACGTGCATAAAGCGATTGACGCGCTGTCGGCGTTCCAGGAGTGTGACTTGGACAAGATATTGATTACGGGTAATTCAGGCGGCGGTACGATGTCCTATTATGCGGCTTGCTACGACGAACGTATTAAACTTTCTGTGCCAAGCTGTGCTTTTTGTCCTTATCCCGAATCGATTTTGGATATTTGGCATTGTTCTTGCAATCATATCCCTTCTGCGTATCAATGGTTTGATATGCAGGACTTGTCTGCATTGATTGCTCCCCGCCGCTTACTTGTGGTTACGGGGAAAGAAGACGATATCTTCCCTATTGAAGGGGTAGAACGTGGGTTTGGAATTGTACAGGATATTTATCAGACGGCAGGCGCTAAAGAAAATTGCCGTATGGTAGTAACCCCGAAAGGGCATTGGTGGTGCGTAGACATCATATGGCCTGCCATTTTGGAGGAAACCAAAAAACTTGGCTGGTGATTACAGACCTTGGCAATGGAGAAGACTATGAGAAAAAATTTAAAACCCAAGGCGACGATTTATCCGTTGCCTGTATTGCTTGTAGGTACTTACGATGAAAACGGTACGCCCGACGCTATGAATGCGGCGTGGGGTACGGTATGCGATACGGCGCAGGTTGCTCTCGTGTTAAGCGCAGGACACAAGACGGTGAAAAACCTTTTGAAAACGCAGGCGTTTACGGTGGGGATTGCGGATGGTAAAAACGTTGTTGCCGCCGACTACGTGGGGTTGGTTTCCGCCAACAACGTACCTGATAAATTGATGAAAACGGGATGGACCATCACGAAAAGTGAATTTGTCAACGCACCCATTATCGAGGATTTGCCGTTGGTGCTTGAATGTAAGCTCGTAAGCTACGACACCGATACGGAAATTTGCATTGGGGAAGTGGTCAACGTTTCCGTGGACGAAAGCGTGTTGGACGAAACTGGCCAAATTGACGTAAA
>JAFVQP010000123.1 GCA_017504735.1 Clostridia bacterium
ATCACGGTCAATCCCACTATCATGCAACAAGTTGTTGATGTCTTTCAAACGAGTTGGTTGCCCGTTCAAAGCATATTCACTTTCGCCATCACGGAACAACTTACGAGAAATGGTAACTTCACTTTCGTCAATTTCAAAGACTTTGGTACGGTTATCAAAGACCAAAGCAACTTCGGCATAAGATTGCATTTTACGAGTTGTTGTTCCCTTAAAGATAACATCTTGCATGGAGCTACCACGCACCGCCTTGTAGCTTTGTTCACCGAGTACCCATTTAATCGCATCACTAACATTACTTTTACCGCAACCATTCGGTCCAACAATCGCCGTAATACCGCCCCCAAAATCAATTTCGATTTTATCGGCGAACGACTTAAAGCCATGCATAATGATACGTTTTAATACCACAAATATAAATTACACATAAACCGAAAATTTGACAAACAAATTTCAGCTTTCGCTAAAATTTCCGCCAGCGACTTTTGACAAAGACGCCAAAAAGCGATATGCTGTACCAGACATGCGAGCGTGGCGGAACGGCATACGCGTGCGTCTCAGAAGCGCATTTTTGGAGGTTCAAATCCTCTCGTTCGCACCAAAATTAACGAGCATTTGCTCCGGGCGAACCGTCGCCCAAGTTTACGCAGGCACCGTGATAGATGGTTTCGCCGTTGAGTTTAATAATGACAGTATCTTCTACGATTGTTATCACTAGGGCGTCTAATTCAGCTTGTGATAACGGATAACTAAAATTCTCCAACGCTAAACCTTTTACGCCGTGTTGATCGACAAAGATTTCTTCGGCAGTCAACACCGTTTTGTTATGATAAATGCGATCCGCATCTTGCAAAAGTTGAGCTGTTTCAGGGAACATGGGACCACAGTTCAAAACGACACAAACAATCTTTTGTCCGTCGACTTCCCTTGCCCCAACAAACGAGCGTCCCGTCTTTTTGGTATAACCTGTTTTGACCCCAATGCAACCGTCCAAGCTTTTTAATAACTTGTTTTTATTCAGCAAGACTCGTGGCATTTCTGGGCCGTCAATTCGTTTTTCTTTGGCAGAACAAATTTCTACAAATGTTGGATTACGCAAAGCCACTGCCGACAATTTAGCTAAATCTCGTGCCGTTGTGTAATGTTCGGGGTCATCTAAGCCATGCGGGTTCACAAAGTGTGTTTGCTTTGCCCCGTATTTAACCGCCGTCTGGTTCATCAATTCCGCAAATTCCGCTACGCTCGGTGCAACCGCCAAAGCCAACGCCACAGCAGCATCATTTCCCGAACGCAACATCAAGCCATACAATAATTCACGCACCGTCAACTGTTCGCCTTTTTGTAAATAGATACTACTGCCCTCAATCCCAATGGCTTCATCAGCAACACGAATTTTGGTATCCAAATCTTGACAATGTTCTAACACCGTTAACGCCGTGACCACTTTCGTCGTCGACGCCATACCCATCGGCTCATCAGCATTATGAGCAAACAAAACTCGTCCCGTCGCTACGTCCATCGTATACATTGCCCGTG
>JAFVQP010000124.1 GCA_017504735.1 Clostridia bacterium
CCCACAAGCGAACAACAAATGCAACCCGAATTCATTTCGGTTACGTTAATCCCTGCGTCTTGCAAAAAGCCGCCGTCGATACCAATTTCGCCGAATTCGTTTTCTATCAAAACGACTTTTTCACCTGCATATGCTTCTTGAAGCAATTTTTTAATCAAAGTGGTTTTCCCTGCACCGAGAAAGCCCGAAAATATATCAATTTTTACCATAATTTTACCTTCTAATCTATCTTTAGTGAATGGGCGCTAAAACGCCTTATTTTCTTAGTAAAAGAATAGCTACGAGCAGTTCAAGGCGCGGTGAGTATGCCGACAGGAGCGTACCTAAATGTACGTGAGTTAGGCAAACGGAACCGTAACGATGAAATGCGAAGTGTATATACTTTTACCTTAGAATGCCCAGTTGCCGTTTTCAAAAATCTGCACGCGTTTACCGTCTTTGGTTACCCCGACAATGGACATATCACGCGAACCAATCATGAAATCTACGTGAATCATACTATCGTTGATGCCCTTTGCTTTACATTCTTCATCCGTCATGTTTTCAAAGCCCTTCAAACATTCGTTAAAGCCATGCCCTACCGCAAAGTGACAGCTTGCGTTTTCATCAAACAAGGTATTGTAGAACAAAACGCCCGATTCGTTGATAGGAGAATCATAAGGGATCAATGCACATTCGCCAAGCATCGCAGCGCCTTCGTCCATCGAAACCATTTTCTTAAGCAAGGGTTCGCCGACTTCCGCTTTCACTTCGACAATTTTACCATTTTCAAAGCGCATAGAGAATTTGTCAATCAATTCCCCCATATAAGAAAGAGGCTTCGTCGAATATACGATACCTTCCGCAGCACCAGCTTTGGGCGAAGTGAATACTTCTTCCGTGGGGATGTTGGGGTTGAATACGTTGCCTTGCAAAGTCTTTTCGTTGCCGCCCGCAAAAATACCGTCTTCCAACAATTCCACCTTCAAATCGGTACCGTTCGCGCTCTTGTATTCCAAATACTTTAAGCCCAAACCGTTGAGATATGCGCAACGCTTGTCCAAATCCTCATTGTGTGCTTGCCAAGCCGCCACGGGATCGTCACCATCCGCACGTGCAGTATGCAAAATCACCTTCCACATTGCTTCCATTGCCTCTTCTTCGGAAAGGTTGGGGAACACTTTTTTCGCCCAAGCTTTACCAGGAACGGCGGCAATACACCATTGATGCTTGTTTTCAAGTGCCGTTCTAAAGGGCTTGATTTGGGGATACAATGCCTGTCTTGCTTTGCTTAATTTTTCTTGATCCGCACCCTTCATACCGTCGGGGTCTTCCGACTCAATCCAAAGACGGCAGGAATAGTTTTGCGCTCTATATTCCCACTTTGCCTTTGCCCAAGGGGCTAAGGTAGAAAGGGCTTCCAAAGTGCGATAGTTGGAGTTGATTTTTGCAACGGGCTGATGGCTCCATTCTACAAAAACGTCGGATGCACCCGCCTTATAACATTCTTCCACAACCATCGTCACAAAATCGGGTTGGTCAAGTGCAGCCTCAATAAATACCGTTTGACCTTCTTTTACATTCAAGCCTACTTTCGCAAGCAACTCTGCATATTTTTGCAATTGTTCCATTTTCATATTATTTCTTCCTTATATTATATTTCTCTAAAAAATCAAGTTCAACGCGTACCTGGTATCCCCTTAGCCTATAAAGTCGTAATTCATCGGGGTGTAAAACAGTGTACGAATTTGCTCGTCATCTTTTGTTTGCGCCAAAATCCACATCAATTTTGCAATAATGCTCTCATACGTCATCGAGTAGCTTTCTAACAGCGCAAAGCGATTTTTCCAACCTCTGCCTACCTGATAGACGTCCATATCACTGCCTTCTTGTTGCACCTGCGTTGTCACAACAAGGGTTTTCCCCTTCTTTTCCCAACCCGCAATGCGTTCGTAAAAGCCGTAATAATCTACTTCAGGAATTCCTCCCGTGCCATACCCTGCCAAAACTACACCGTCGTAGTAACGGAAGTAAGCATCTAACAATTCTCCTTTCATTCCAGGGGTCAAGGTAAGCAAGCCTACTTTATCATTCAACTCCAGGAAAAATTCTGGTTTGTCCACTTTGGCAGTTTTGATATATTGTATAATGCGTCCGTCGCGGATTGCCGCCAGGCAAGGGAAATCCACACTGTCAAAAGCGTTGAAGCTCTTGGTGCGAATTTTCTTTGCGCGCGTACCTGCGATTACGTTGCCCTGGAATACGATTACAACGTCTGATGCATGGTCACTTGCCGCATAGAGGAAGCTGTCGCGCAGGTTAATTCTACCGTCCGTATCCTCTTTATCGATTGGCTTTTGCGAACCGGTAAAGACGATAGGCTTGGGAGAATGCTGTACCATGTACGAGATCATTGCCGCTGTATAGGACATTGTATCCGTACCGTGGCACACCACAAAACCATCATATTGATCATAATTGTCACGAATTGCAGTCGCCAACTTTACCCAATGTTCGGGGGTAATATTGGTGCTGTCAATATTGTAAATTTGTATTGCCTCGGGTTGACAAAAATCAAATACTTCTGGCACACATTTTAATAAGCTTGTTGCCGCAAGGTTCGGGATCAACCCTTCGCCACCGGCTTGAGAGGCTATCGTCCCCCCTGTCGCAATCATCAAAATCTTTTTCATACCTGTTTCCTTATGCCTTTTTCCTACGCAAATAATCACCTTTTTTCAAAGCGTACGGACATTTGATTTTATAAATTTCCTGTACAAGTTTCGCATCATCGACAAGCGCGCCCTTACCATCAAAAATCTCTTCCGCCACAAATGTTTTGGCAAAATTGCCATCGG
Organism: Clostridia bacterium; assembly: GCA_017504735.1. Next base: position 2,838 of record JAFVQP010000124.1, read on the forward strand.
GGGAAAGCACTTCTAAAACGTCTCCCTGCTTGAAACGGTTGCGCATTTCTGCAAGCACGTAACCATTTTCACAGCCTAAAACATCCGCAATATAGATGTAGTCCCCTTTCGATTGACTGTCCTCATAATTGACCGTTTCAGGATTTTTACCAAGCATATACGCCGTGGTGTAATCACGGTGCGCTACGTTGGAAAGCTCTGTTTCGGATAAGGTAAAGTCCCCACCGTCCATCAAGCGGCGATAAGCATTAATCACCGTCGCAAGGTAATAACCACTCTTCATGCGCCCTTCAATCTTGAATGAACGCACACCTGCCCCTTCCATTTCACGCAAATACGCAAGCATGTTGAGGTCTTTACTGTTAAAAATGAACGAGCCTTTTTCATCTTGTTCAATCGGCAACCATTCCGATTGACCATTGGTCGCATTCAAGGCGCGAACCTCGTAACGCCATCTGCACGATTGCACACATGCTCCGCGGTTGGAGGATCTACCGTCTAAATAGTCGGATAATAAACATCTACCGCTGTACGAAATGCACATCGCACCATGGACAAAGGCTTCCAACTCGGTTTCAGGGGTAAAAGCGTGAATTTCCGCAATTTCGCTTAAAGACAGTTCACGCGCTAAAATAACACGTGCGACACCCTGCTCCTGCCAAAATTTAACCGCATACTTATTGGTGGTATTTGCCTGCGTGGAAAGGTGAATGGGAAGTTTCGGCGCAACTTTTTTCGCCGTATATACGACGCCAGGATCACTGATAATCGCCGCATCCACACCGATTTCTTCCAAACGTTTAAAATAATCTTGCAACATAGGAAAGTCGGCGTTGCGCGCAAAAACATTTGCCGTTACGTACACCTTTTTTCCAAGCGAGTGCGCATGTGCCACCGCCGAAGATAATTCTTCCACGGTAAAATTATCCGCAAAGGTACGAAGGGAAAACTGTTTCCCCCCTACGTATGCTGCATCAGCGCCAAAATGGAATGCTGTCAACAGCTTTTGATAGCTACCCGCAGGTGCTAACAACTCCGCTTGAATTGTATTTTTTTCTCTTGTATTCTCCAAAATGCACCACCCATGTATGCGTTGAATGTATTTTACGCCTTTTTCTCCGTGTTATAAACCGACAAGGCAACCCCATCACCCACATTTAAAACAGAGGTGATAAAGTCTTTATCCGCCGTAACAACTTCTAAATAGGAACGAATTTTATCCACGATTGAATGTCGCTTTTGAGGGGTCGGTTCTTCACCGCTCACCCAGCCGTACAGCAACACGTCGTCCGCAAAAAGAATTGCGCCTTGCTTCATTAAACGTTTTAGGTCAAAAAGATACTTTTCATACTGCGCTTTGGGACCGTCTAAAAATACAAAGTCGAATTCCCCGTCCATCATCGCAAGGATTTCCCCTGCATCGCCCAAATGCGCATTGATACGATCGCTCACCCCAAAGTCAGCAAAGTTTTTTTTCGCTTCAAGGTAGCGTTCTTCTTCTAACTCAATCGTGGTTAAACGAGCAGATGGACACTCGTACAACATCGAAACCGCCGAAAGGCCAACCGCAGTACCAATCTCTAAAATACGCAACGGCTTTGCCATATGCAAGGTTAAAAGGAGAAAATTCAACGTTTCATCGTCCGCAACGGGAATTCCGCGGCTCAATGCATCCGCACGACGAGCCGCTATCCTTTCATCAATATTCAATTTTACCAACGATGCTGTATATTTCATCTTTTACACTTCCACTACGGACACCACAATAAGCGGCGCCTGCTTCGTCGTTTTGTAAAAATAATTTTTTAAGGCTTTACGGATTGCAAGCTGCAAATCTTCTTTGTTGCCTCTTTCGTAATCATAGGCGTCAATTGCACGTTTGATAACGTTTCTTAACTCTTTTTCGGTATTATCACCCGTAAAAACGCAACCGTGTGCCTCTAAAATAGGCTCGTTTACAACATAGTTGCCCGTTACGGCAAGCGCGACGGTAAATACGCCGTCCGCGGACATCTTTAGACGATCGCGAATCACTTCACTGCTACCGTAGTCCTCTACCCCAGCGCCATCGATTAGACGCGTACCTGCCTGCACGTTTTCGCCAAGTTTCATCGACTTATCCGTCAATTCAACACAGTTGCCAATATCCGTGATAAGGATATTTCTTTCCGCCATACCAAGGGAAATTGCAAGTTGTGCGTGGCGTTTTAAATGGCGATATTCACCATGAACGGGGATGAAAAATTTCGGGTTCAACAGCGAATATAAGATTTTATGTTCTTCCTGACATGCATGACCGGAAACATGGATTTTTTCCAAGCTTTCATACACCACGCGCGCGCCTTTCTTGTACAAATTGTTGATAACACGATAAATCATCTTTTCGTTGCCCGGAATAGGGTTTGCGGAAATAATAATCGTATCGTTTTCACCGATTGTAACCTTGTTAAATTCCCCCATCGCCATACGCGTCAATGCGGACATGGGCTCCCCTTGCGAGCCTGTGGATACAATAACTAACTCGCCATCGAAGAGGTTCTTCGTCTTTTCAATGTCAATCAAAACACCTTCAGGGATACGAAGTTCACCGATTTTCACAGCGGCATCTACCACTTTGAACATACTTCTACCCGACAGCGCAACTTTACGGCGGTACTTCACCGCCAAGTCAATAATTTGCTGTAAACGATGCACGTTGGACGCAAAAGTTGCAATAATCAACCGACGATGCATATTCTCCGAGAATAAATGGTCAAGCGTCGTGCCTACCACCGTTTCGCTCATCGTATATCCAGGGCGTTCAATGTTGGTTGATTCACTCATATACAGTAAAACGCCTTCTTTGCCAAGCTCGGCAATGCGTTTGAAATCCATTGGTGCGCCTGCTACTGGCGTCAGATCGATTTTAAAGTCACCACTATGATAAATTAAACCATTGGGGGTGCGAATTGCGAGGGCGCAAGCGCCCGAAATTGAGTGATTTACATTAATAAATTCCACTTCAAATGCGCCAAGCTTCACCCTATCCCCAGGTTGTACAACACGCTGTGTCGTACCGGAAATACGCTGTTCCTGCAGTTTATTATCTGCCAGCATCAAGGTTAACTTTGTGCCATAAATGGGGGTTTCCGGATTGATTTCCTTCATCAAATAAGGAAGCCCACCGATGTGGTCTTCGTGTCCGTGTGTTAAAACGATGGCGCGAATTTTATCTTTATTTTGCACCAAATAGGTGACATCGGGTACAACTGAATCCACCCCAGGCATATCTTCGCCAGGGAAGGTAAGCCCTGCATCCACCACAATAATATCGTGGCCATATTCGAATGCGGTCATATTTTTCCCAATCTCCCCAACACCGCCCAGGAAAATTACCTTTACGGGCTTTTTCTTCTTTTCCGTCGTCGGTTTCTTTGTTTTAGCGGTGGATTTTGCTTGTTTATCAAGGGGTCTCTGCACCTTATCCTCTTTTGCAACCACATTCTTTATCTGCTTTTTAGAGGATTTTTTCGACGTATTTTCCATTTCTTGCGTTTGTTTCACGTCTTGTGCCTGCTTAGGTTTTCTTATTTTTTTAGCAGGCGGCGTCATCGTAATCATCGAGCCAGACAGGTCAAACGCCGTACCCATCGGATTGGTTTTTCCTTTTGTAGGACCTTTCTTTCCCTTTGTGCTTTTCTCACTTCTAGGGATTGATTTGCCTTGTTTTGTTTCTTTCACTTTGTTTTATTTTCTCCTTGGCAACCCATTGTTGCCTATATTCTGCTATAAAATAGAGAGCTGAAAAATATGGGAATTATCAGCTCTCTTTATTATTCATATATTTCTTTTGTTTATAATTAGAAGTTCAAGTCAACCTTCTTTTCTTTTGTTGCTTTGATAAAGCCTTCATCAAAGAGCTGCTTGGTGGAAGCATAAGCAAACTCGCCTGCGTAATCTACAGGTGCAAAATCACCATCCTTTTCCGTACCAAGCTTATCAGCAAGGTAGCCAACCAAACGAAGCGCTTTCTTCGCAGCTGCATCACTCTTTACCTTTACCATGAAAGGAGTACTTTCATATGCCTTCTGACCGCCTACATCTTTCTGGTGATATACGGTGGACTTCAATTCGGGATCGTTGGGATCCAAATCCAAGTAGAAACACAAAGTTTTACCGCAAATGTTAATTTTTGCAACCGTATCGCGGCCGTAGTTAAATCTATCACCGTGCCAGCTTACGTTAGAGTTAATTTTCTTGTAAGAAGTAAGCTCGTTTTTAATATCGCTGTAGTAAGCCTTTACCTTTTCGTCACTTTGCTTCATCTTTGCGGTGAAGCTTCTCTTTAAACGAATTACCAAGCCCGTTTCAGCATCAATCAAATCGTCGCCAACTTCTTGATAGCCAGCCGTTGCTGCAAGTTCTTCTTCAACAGGGGTTTCTTCAACCACTACTTCTTCAACAACTTCTTCAGCAGCCGTTTCTTCTACAACAGCTTCTTCCGCAGGAGCTTCAACAACTTCTTCAATAACTTCTTCTACGCTTTCTACAACTGCTTCTTCAACGCATTCTTCTACAGCAGCTTCTTCGCAGGGAGCGCATTCACAAGGAGTGCAAAGTTGGCAAAGTTCTTTAGATACGCCTTTTGCAAGAGCCTCAATACCTTCTTCGTCAATAACGAGATCGTATGTAGGTTCTTCAGCGCTGAGCTTATCTTCCACGATTTCAGCAATGCGGTCGTAGTCAACAGGGTCGGGCAAGATTTGCGCTGCTTGCGCTGCTTGACATACCTTGTCGTAATCGATAACCGCTTCGCTAGGAGCAATTTTACCTGCAACCTTAGCAGCGATTTCATCAATACCAGCTTCGTCCAACATAACTTCGCAAGCTTTTTCAGTGGTAGCCGACATCTTGTCGATGACCATATCGGAAACCATCGTTGCGAGATCGCTGTAATCTACCGTCGTTTCTTCTTCTGCTGCAATTGCATAAGCGTTAGCAGAAGCAGACATTCTTTCAGCAACCATATCAGCAAGACGTTCGTAATCAACTTCGGGAGCTGCAGGTGCCGCAATCTTCGATGCTACCATATCAGCAAGACGTTCATAATCAATTTCGGGGGCTGCGGAAGCCTCAGGAATGACAACCTTTGCCGCAACAGCTTCAGCCAAAGCTTCTTGATCGATGGTGAACGCATTTTCAAGGCGGCTGTAGTCAACCTTTTCAGGATAAGGAAGGGATTCGATTACCTTCTCAGCTGCGCCGCAAATAATTCTATCATAGTCAATCTTCGTTTCTACAGGAAGAACAGGTGCGGGATCTTCACCCTTGATTTGATGAAGAAGGTCAAGCACTTTATCGCCTACTTCTTCTACAATACGGCTGTAATCAACGTTTTCAGCGGTGGGAAGAGCCGCAATTGCATCTACAACCTGACGGCTGTAGGTTTGTGCCGTTTCATCGGCTTTGGTTGCAACCGCTTCCACAATACGATTGTAATCATCTTCCGTGGGCAACATTGCAAGTTTATTGTTGATTTCTTCCAATGCATCAAGCTTAGGATTTATTTCATTGCAAACGAAGTTGGTCAATGCATCCAATTTAGGATTGGTTTCATTGGCAATCGTCATACCAACAGAATCAAGCTTAGGATTTACTTCATTTGCAACAAGAGCTTGCGTAGTATCGCAAACCGACTGCAAATTCATATAACCATACTTCAATTCGTTGAGGTCATCAATGAGAAGTTGAAGTTTTTCCAATGCCGTAAGCATTGCTTCTACCGAATTCAATCTCTCGCCAACTTCTTTTGTAAGCATCGAAGCAAGACCATCGTAAATCGTTTGGTTCTGCTTGTAGCTAAAACGAATTTCTTGCGATACCGCCATTGTTGCTTTATCGCTAGATGATTTTAAGTCGCCGTGCAAGCTGCTGATTTGAGCAGATGCCATACGCACTTCGGTCACCAACGTGTTCTTAGCCGCTTCTAATTGATCGCGGAGATATTCGTACACGCCCAAAAGGTCAACTTGATTGCTCTTCTTTTCCGATTTCGCCATTTTTACACCTCATTTTTTTATTCGCCTTCCCTAGCGAATTGTTTTCCTGTTTTTTAGTGCTTCGCCTTGAATTTTGACCATAAAATCAAAATCCTATTACTATACGAGTATTATTATAACATAATAATGCAACGCGGTCAAGGGTTTGAAGCAAAAAATATCCGAAAAAACACAACTTTTTTTAAAAAATTGCATTTTTTCGGATACTTTTCCCATTTTCGATGCGGACATGGTGCCCTGATACTCATTTTTTACAGCTTTTACGCTTTAAAAAAGTCACTCTTACCCCATCCCGCTATTTTTTATAAAGCTTTTATATTATTTGCCAGCTTTTTTACGAGCGAAAATACGTTGAAAAAGTTTCACAATTTCCACAATGGGAATGATGCAGAAGCTAATTGCTAAAGCAATACCGTATTCCTGCAAGCCAATCGCCGTAAAACCAAAGGCCGCTGCGAGGAATTTCACCTCACAAACAAGCGTTGTCAAGACAAACGTACCCAATGCGGCAATCCACAAAACGACATTTTGTTTTTTTATGGCAAACAAACTGCCTCTTTGAGAACGCATATTAAAGCTGTGGAAGATTTCCGCCATGGACATCGTCAAGAACGCCATCGTCATACCATGGGCGCTTTCACTGTTAAAGATATTCCACGTCGAATTTTCGATATAGTTACCTACCATATACGAGAAGAGAACCAAAACGGATACCAAAAGCCCTTGATATACTACGTCTATCCCCAATCCGCCTGCAAAAATACCTGCCTTAGAAGAACGAGGTTCACGTTTCATAACGTTGCTTTCCGCTTTTTCCATACCAAGCGCAAGCGCAGGGAAGGAGTCGGTTACAAGGTTAATCCAAAGCAAATGTACGGGTTTCAAAATGGTAAAACCACACAGCGTCGCAACGAAGATTGCAATAACTTCACTCATGTTAGAAGCCAAGAGGAATTGAATTGCCTTACGAATATTATCGTAGATACGACGACCTTCTTCCACTGCACCAACAATGGTTGCAAAGTTGTCGTCAGCAAGCACCATATCCGCAACGTTTTTCGTTACGTCCGTACCAGTGATACCCATACCTACACCGATATCCGCCGCCTTTATGGAAGGTGCGTCATTTACACCGTCACCGGTCATAGCGGTAACCTTGCCAATACTTCTCCAAGCGTTTACGATACGAGTCTTGTGTTCAGGTTGAACACGTGCATATACGCCGATACCCTGGAATTCATTCATGAAGGTTTCCTCGTCCATTTCATCAAGCTGTGCGCCAGAAACTGCACGAACTTCACCATTCAAAATACCCAATTCTTTTGCAATAGCAACCGCCGTATCAATGTGGTCGCCCGTAATCATAATAGGACGGATACCTGCCTCTAAGCAACGTTCAATTGCATCCTTAACCTCGGGACGAACGGGGTCAATCATACCGCAAAGACCGGTAAAGCAAAGCGCCGTTTCCAAAGCGCCTGCTTCGAAATCAGCAGGTTTTTCCGTGTAGAAACGTTCTGCACACGCAAGTACGCGCAACGCTCTATCTGCCATCGCCTTATTTGCGGCAACAATTTCCGCCTTGTATTCCGCCGTCATAGGCACGATTTCACCATTCTTTACAAAATGGGTGCATCTATCAATAACTACGTCGGGCGCGCCTTTCGTATATTGTACAAAACCACCGTCCGTTTCGTGTACGGTAGACATCATTTTACGGTTGGAGTCAAAGGGAGCTTCGCCTACGCGAGGGAAGGCAACCTTTAAAGAGTATTTCTTTTGTCCAAGTTTATCTGCCCAAGCTACAAGCGCCGTTTCCGTAGGTTCACCCGTCAAGGAACCATCTTCAAACAATTCCGCATCCGAACAAAGCGCCATACCAACCGCAATGCGGTTTTCATTTTCACCGAAGTAATCCACCACGGTCATCTTGTTTTGGGTGAGCGTACCCGTTTTGTCCGAGCAAATGATTTGCGCGCAACCAAGGGTTTCTACCGCTGTCAATTTACGGATGATTGCGTTACGCTTAGACATATTGGTAACACCGATGGAAAGCACCACCGTTACAACCGCCGCAAGCCCCTCAGGAATTGCCGCAACAGCCAAAGATACAGCTACCATGAACGCATCCAACGCAAATTCAAAGTCAAGCCCACCATGCTTAAGAAGCTGTACGCCAAATACAATTACACAAATACCCAGCACCAACCAGGTAAGAATTTTCGACAACTGACCAAGCTTAATCTGCAAGGGAGTTTTCCCTTCTTCTGCCTGTGCCAACGCGCCTGCAATTTTACCCATTTCGGTATCCATACCCGTTGCCGTTACAACCGCTACGCCACGGCCGTAAACAACCGTACCGCCCATATAAACCATATTTTTACGATCGCCCAAGGGTACGTCTTTTGCAGTTTCCGCAAGCGTAATTACTTCCGAAATTTTGGTAACGGGCAAGGATTCACCCGTCAAGGCTGCTTCTTCAATCTTCAAGCTTGCGCTTTCCAAAATTCTACCATCGGCAGGAACTGCATCGCCTGCTTCAAGAAGAATAATATCGCCTACAACCAACTCTTCACTGGGCACGTGAATTACTTTACCATCACGCAACACCTTTGAAGTAGCCGCTGACATTTCTTGTAATGCCTCTATTGCCTTTTCAGCTTTGCTTTCCTGTAATACACCCAATACAGCATTGATAATAACAACCGCCATAATGATGATTACGTCAACAAATTCGCCTTCTTCACCGTGTGCAATGTGATAAATCGACAATGCACCGCTGATAACCGCCGCCACAATCAAAATGATAATCATGGGGTCGGAAAGCTGTTCAAAAAACCTCTGTACAAGGGACTTTTTCTTCGCCGCAGCCAGTTTATTTCTGCCATTTTCCATCAAACGCGTCGATGCTTCCGATGCGGTAAGCCCCGTTTCACGGTTGGTTTCCAACGCGTTTAAAACGGTACTTTGCTCTTCGCAATAATGCTTCATATTTGCTTGCATTTCTTGCGAAATAGCGACTTTTTCTTCGCTAAATTGCTCCATTTTTTTTCTCCTATATTAATATATTTTATTTTTTTACAATGAAATTATGTATAACACGCAAAAAAATCGAGGCACGATTACCGTACCTCGATACTTTCTCAAAGAAAACTCTTTGTACGGCGTAGCCATATACAAATGAGTCTCGCAATTTAAGGCAAGCCAGACCAAACGGTCGGTGCTGTTGACTTGCCGCGTAAAAATACGCTTGCTACTCCCTCAATGGGATTTTTTAACAATATTGATTATAACACAACGAAAATGCGTTGTCAAGTGTTTTTTAGCATTTCGTTTGATAGTGAACGCGCGAAGCTTTCAACAAAAACGTATGATAAGACACCTTGCCGGCTGCAAGATCATCTTGCCTGCGTCCAACGTCAGGTTGGTAAACGATGAAGATGCGAGCAGTTCAAGGCGCGTTGAGTTCGCCCAAAGCTAAAACAACGCAGTTGCAAGCAAGACAAGGAAAGCGCGGCTTTTCCGATGGGAGCGTACATAGACGTACGTGAGCAAGGAAAAACGCCAGCTTGACACCGTATTGCGCAGTAAATCCGTTGTTTTATTCTTCGTCGGGAAGATCTACGTTGTGATATACGTTCTGCACGTCGTCGTGTTCTTCGAGTGCATCAATCATCTTTTCAAACGTCGCTACTTTATCAGCAGGAAGTTCGATTCTGTTTTGAGGAATCATTGCTACTTCCGACTGCAAGAAACGAATTTTGGGTTCTTCCTCTTCGTTTCTCTTTGCTTTGGGTGCCGCAGCCATCATTTCCGCATTCTTTTCTTCCAAGAACTTACGTACTTCCGAGAAGGTTTCGGGGGTGGTGAAAATTTCGTAAACGTCGTCGCTTACCACAACGTCGTCTGCGCCTGCTTCCAAAGCGATTTCCGTCATCGTATCTTCGTCAAGTTCTACCGTTCTTTCTACAACGATATAACCCTTATTGTCGAAGTTATAGGATACGCAACCCGTTTGACCAAGCTGACCGCCGTGCTTACCTAAAATAGCGCGCACGTCGCCTGCCGTACGATTGAGGTTGTCCGTAAGGGTAACCACGATAACCGCCGAACCAGCTACGCCGTAGCCTTCATAAATCAATTCCTTGTAATCCGCACCGTTCATTTCACCCGCAGCTTTTTTAATACTACGTTGAATATTGTCGTTGGGCATATTTGCAGCCTTTGCTTTTGCGATAATATCTGCAAGTTTGCTGTTTGTATCGGGATTAGGGTTGTTTTTTGCAGCTACTGCGATTTCTCTACCAAGCTTGGTGAAAATTCTACCTTTCGCTGCGCATGGGGAAGCTTCGTCCGGGCGATGAAACGTCGG
>JAFVQP010000125.1 GCA_017504735.1 Clostridia bacterium
CAACGTCAAAAGCGACGAGCCGAGCACAAGCAAGAATAACCGTACCGATAAGAAGATGGTATAGAATACCGCCTCTTTGGTGATCGTGATAAATTTCCAACTCCACCAAACCGTTTCACCTTGATAGAAAAACAGGTTGAGTATCGCCATAAATACAAGCAAGAACAATACGCCCTTGACCGAGCGCAAAAGTTTATAAAACGGCACGCCCGAGAAGATAGCGGCAATAAGGAATAACGCCGCACACGCCCCCAATGCGTAAAAGTTCGCGGATAAGAACACTGCTACGATATACACGATTAAAAACAAGATTTTGGTACGCGGATCCGCGCGGTGTACGAAAGATTTAGAGGGGTAATACTGCCCAAATGCAACGTCACGCATTCTTCTGCCCCCCTTCCGCCGCAAACGACAGCGTTTTAGAGATAAAATCTTCGACCGTATAGTCGTTTTCAATCGTATAGCCCGATTTGGAAAGCGTTTCGGCAAGGCGAGCTGTAAACGGCACGTCTAATCCCAAAGCCTCCATTTTGGCAACCTTTTCAAATAAGCCCTTTGGCGTATCCACCGCCACGATTTTTCCCTCTGAGAAAATCGCCGCGCGCGTACAGTTTTCCGCGACCTCTTCCATATCGTGAGAAACAATGACGACCGTCTTACACCAATCCTTATGGATTGTGTGCAACAACGACATCACCTCTTCTTTCCCCAACGGATCTAAGCCTGCCGCAGGCTCGTCCAAAACAAGAATTTCGGGCTTGGTTACGATAACACCCGCAATCGCCACTCGGCGTTTTTGGCCGCCCGATAATTCAAACGGAGAACGCTTTGCCACTTCATCAAAGGAAAGCCCAACGATTTTCAACGCCTCGCGCACTGCCTTTTCCGTTTCTTCTTTCGTGATGTCTTTACGGAAGTTCTTCAAACCAAACGCTACGTCATCGAATACCGTTTCCGCAAAAAGCTGGTACTCGGGGTACTGGAACACCATACCGACCTTACCGCGCAAAGCGCGAAAATCCGTCTTTTTATCCGTCAAGTCAAAGCCGTTGACCGTCAATTTAGGGTATACAGGGGCGGGTTTGCCCTTTTTTACCTTCTTCCTTTTTACGGGCGGAACTTTGATAAGGGCGTTCAAATGCTGTACGAAGGTGGATTTACCGCTCCCCGTATGCCCGATAATACCAAAGAATTCCCCCAGACCCATGGAGATGATTCTGCCGCAGCTTTGATGGAGCAATTTATTCTGCAATTTCAGATGGAACCCAACCGACTAAAGACCACAGCCATACTGTTCCAGCTTATTCTGAGCAAATATTTGAGAAAAAAATCCAGATCAGACACATGGTCAGTCATGGTATGTGAAGTGTGTAAACAGTATATTTTACCCAACTTCAAAATCCTACATGTCTTCCGATATTGCGAAACATCTGGGAATTTCAATAGAGTACGCCATCATTCAGTAGACATACCGGAAAAACATTTACACAATACTGTAATACAGACTGTCCCCGCCGACGTATTATGACCGCCGACAACCGGTTTATCTTGTCTGCGGCCGCCGAGGCCGTCTGACCGCCAAAAGAGAGCGGTACTGCAGCAGTTTCCAGAAAAAGGCACGGCGTGGAATCGCTCTTGAATGCAATAATTGCCAAACTCATCTCATCTTCAGCTTTTTTCACTAGGATTGGGACTGACCTAAAAAACCACTAATATTGAAAAAAAGCATGCAAACACCACTTAAAATATAACACCAAGAAAGCGAA
>JAFVQP010000126.1 GCA_017504735.1 Clostridia bacterium
CGCTTCCGTCTATAAATACCTTTTTCATGTCCTGTCCTATCTTCTTATAATTGCGATTTTACAAACTCTACTTGCGCAAGCACCGATTTCGGGGACGCACCGCCCTCGCTATTGCGTTTGTTTACACACGTTTCCAAAGCAATTTCTTCGTATAAATCCCGTTCGAATAACGGCGTGTATTTTTGATATTCTTCCAAAGGATACTCATCCAAAACACAGCCCTTTGCAATACAGTCCGCAACAATTTGCCCGACAATTTTATACGCCGTACGGAACGGCATATCTTTCTTTGCCAAATAATCGGCAAGGTCGGTAGCGTTGATAAAGCCCTTTTGCGCGGAACGGTAAGTATTTTTCGCATTGACCGTCATGGTAGCAATCATCGGCGTAAATACTTCCAAGCACTTCTTCACGGTATCGACGCTGTCGAAAATGCCCTCTTTGTCTTCTTGCATATCCTTGTTATAGGCAAGAGGCAAGCCTTTCAACGTCGTCAAAATTGCCATCAGGTTGCCGTATACTCTACCCGTTTTACCGCGGACAAGTTCCGCCATATCCGGGTTTTTCTTTTGGGGCATTATCGACGAACCCGTCGTATACGAATCGTCTAAATCGATAAACTTAAATTCCCAGCTGGACCAAAGAATTATCTCTTCGGAAAAACGGGAAAGGTGCATCATCAAAATGGAAAAAGCACTGCTGAGTTCCACGCAAAAATCCCTATCCGAAACCCCGTCGATGCTGTTTTGCATTACGCCGTCAAAGCCCAACAGGCTTGCCGTCAGCGTACGGCTGGTAGGATACGTCGTCCCTGCAAGCGCACACGAGCCAAGCGGGGAATAGTTCATGCGTTTTACCGCATCTTGAATTCTATCGATATCACGAAGAAACATCATCGCATATGCCATCAACTGATGTCCAAACGAAATGGGTTGCGCACGTTGCAAATGGGTATAGCCTGGCGCAATAACTTCCGCATTTTTCTCCGCTTGTTCCACGACGGCAACAATCAGCTTTTTAATAAGAGAGACGATTTCTTCCGCTTCGTCGCGAAGATACAACCTTATATCCACCGCCACTTGGTCGTTACGGCTACGCGCCGTATGCAGGCGTTTGCCTGCCTCGCCAATGCGTTTGGTCAGCTCCGCCTCGATGAACATATGGATATCTTCTCCGCCCTCGTCAAAGTTCAACGCACCCGACTGGATATCCTTCAAAATACCCTCTAAGCCGTCGATAATTACATCTACCTCCGATTGCGGTAAAATACCCTGTTTTGCCAGCATCGTGGCGTGCGCCATTGAACCTTTAATATCCTGCGCATACATCCTACAATCGAAATGCAGGGACGAATTGAAATCGTCCGCAGTCTTATCCAGTTCCTTTTGAAACCGCCCTGCCCACATTTTTCCCATAGCTTTTTTAACACAGTTTGCCTACCGCGTACACGGCAGGCAAGCTTTTCTCCAATATTTATTTTTTATTTTCCGTACAACTACGATTATTTCTTCGCGTTCTTTTCGTTTACTTGCGCTTGTACTTTAATCGGCAAACCGAAGAGGTTAATAAACCCGGTAGCGTCCGTTTGGTCGTATACGTGATCTTCACCGAACGTAGCGATTTCTTCCGAATACAACGAATAATCACTCCAAGCGCCCGCCTTGATGATGTTGCCTTTATACAACTTCAAACGTACTTTACCCGTAACGTGTTCTTGTGTCTTATCCACAAACGCGGTAAGCGCTTCTCTAAGCGGGGTAAACCATTGTCCGTTATACACAAGCTCGGCAAAGCACACGGAAAGTTCCTGTTTCTTATGCGCCGTATATTTATCCAAGCAAAGCGTTTCCAAATAGTTATGCGCCTTGTATAAAATTTCCCCGCCCGGCGTTTCGTATACGCCACGGCACTTCATACCAACCAAACGGTTTTCTACGATATCCAAAAGCCCGATACCGTTAGCCCCGCCCACTTTGTTCAAAGCAAGGATGATGTCTTTCGCGCTCATTTTCTTGCCGTCCAAAGCAACAGGCTTTCCTTGTTCAAATTCCAATTCGATATACGCAGGTTTATCGGGAGCTTGCAAAGGGGAAACACCCATTTCTAAGAAACCTTCTTTTTCATACAAAGGC
>JAFVQP010000127.1 GCA_017504735.1 Clostridia bacterium
CAACATGGAGGAAGTCTACGTAAAGTGTTTTTGCTTTGCCTTTACAAAGGAACAAGGGAAGTGGAAAATCTCTTTGAAATCTCCCATGGCGCCCGATGAAACGCAGGTCATATGAATGATAAAAAACTTCTCAGGAAGTAAGGAGGAAATTATGAAGAATAAAAAGAACTTATTATGCGCTTTAATTTTGGCAGGGTTGCTTAGTGCGTCGATGACGGGTTGTTTCGGCTCTGATGACAGTGTTGAAAGCTCTAACGATTCCAGCGTCACAAATAGCGAAGTTACCAGCGATGAGGGTACGAGTGACAGCACGGGTGACAGCACGAGTGATAGTGTAAGTGACAGCACGGGTGACAGTACGAGTGACAGTGAACAAGATCCGCCTGCTGTTACGCACAAAACCTATGAGGAAATCGAAGGAGATCCTATAAGAGTTGTTGAACCCATTGCGGAAGGCAACGTGAAAGGCTATTCGGTGAAGCTTTGCCCTTGCGGTGAAGAATTGCAAGGGGATTATACGGTGCTTGTTACCGTAAAACTCAACGGCGCAGAGCTTGCTACGCAAACGGTAAAGGTAGGCGCTGCTTTGGCAGAATTGGCGCTTCCTACGCGTGATGGTTATACGCTGAAACTCTATAAAAACGGGGAAGAATATGCCTTGACGGAAACGTTTGACGATTTCGCTACGGTAGAATTAACTTCTCGTTGGGTTTATACGGAAACGAATTACGATTATAAGGTCGATGTGGAAGCAAAAGTAGCTGCACTTCCCGCGGAAGCAACCGCTGAAAATGCAGAAGCTATTCTTGTACAAATTGCAGAAATTGAAGCGATTGTCAATACCCACTACACCGAAGAAGAAAAAGCAGGCGTAGTATCTTTGGCGGAATTGAAGGCGGCTGCGGAAGCGATTGTAAGCGCTCCTACATATCAGTTAAATAAAAAGTTGGCAGCAATCCCCGAAATTGAGGATATGACTGACGAAGGGGAAACGCTTTGCGTTGTTTTGGATTATATCACTTATTACAATAGCGTAAAAGACGATTTGTCCAATTACTCCGAACCCCGTAAAATTTCCATCTATAAGAAGTATTTTAGCGGAAAAGAAGTGACCATTACCAATATGGCATCGAAAGTGGCAACGAGCGCAACGCTTGAAGGAACCAATTTGGTTATGACAGGCGCAGAGGATAATACTTATACGTTTGCATTGCCGAAGATTCCTTATGCACTTTTCAATGAGCTTTCTACGATTGCAGTATTCGGTATGGCAAATGCCAGCTACACGTTTAATGCGTATGAAACGACCTTTGCAAATACCGGCAACGCTTGGAACTGGTTCAAGGTTGTCAAGGTTGGCGCGGAAGGAAAGACGCTCGGCGATGGGACGGTTTTGACAGGAGGTTATTATCTTACCATTGGCAACACGGACGTTGGCTCTGAATGGTACACCTACGTAAAACTTTCCGATGCAGTGGTAAACGGCGAAGAGGCTTTGACGTTTACGGTAACGACAAGCGACGGTGCTTGGGATTATTTGACCTTCCGTCAGGATGGCAGCGTTGCTGCGGATAATCTTATCGCTAAGACAGCGGAAATGCAAAGCGAAGCAACGGTACGCAAGGTAATGTATAATTATAAAGACGGCGCAGGCGAACAAACGATTACGCAGTACTATTTAGACGGAGAAAGCTTGGAATTGCCCGAATTGAGCCTTACCTATACGGATAAAGTTGGTACGCATACGTTTATCGGTTGGGGCGAAACGGCAGACGTTGTTACGGGCGACCTTACTTATACGGCAACATATGAAACGGTATATAAAAACTATATGGTTATCTTCTTGGATGCTGAATACAACGTATTTGAAGAAAAAGACGGCTATAAGTATGGCGATAAGGTAGTGCTTCCGACGGCTACTCCTGA
>JAFVQP010000128.1 GCA_017504735.1 Clostridia bacterium
GGTGGCGAAAGACAGATGGTTTAATGCAAGTAATATGGATTGTAAGACTCTTGTTACGGAAAATCCTGCGGAGTACGTTGCGCTCAAGGCAACTTGCCCTGAAGGGTATCGTGTGCTTTCCGTCGAAGAAATGATTTTGGAGAATATGTAATATGAACTTGAAAAAATCTTACGTTGAAAAATACGGTTATGAAAGAGTTGTAACGGATAGAAATTCCGCGCTTGTGTATGCGGAGACGGATATGTTAAAGCTTGCCGACGGACAAAGCTATCAAGTTGACGAACTTGGAAAAGAATTCGTTTTGGTGGTTTTATACGGGAGATGTGAGGTAAAGGGCGAAGGATTTACCTTTGCTGTGGGAAAACGCGCTAACGTTTTTGAGGGTGCGGCGGAAACGGCATACATTGGTAAGGACACACCTTTTACCGTTACTGCAAAAGAGGGCGACGTAAAAATTGCCGTATGCAAAGCACCCGCAGAAAAATATTATAAACCTTATCAAATCAAAGCGGAAGACGTTATGATTAAGACGTTTGGTAAAGGTTCGTTTGTACGTGACGTTGCTTTTACGTTCCCTGAAAGTGGGGAGGCAAACCATTTGTACATCGGTGAGTTTTGGGTAGAAGACGGCAAATGGGGTAGTTATCCTCCACATAAGCATGATGTAGATAATCTTCCTACGGAAGGTGCACTTGACGAAATTTATTATTATGAATTCGATAAACCACAAGGGTTTGGGTTCCAAGCAGTGTACACGCCCGAAAATGACATTAACGAAGTGTATAAGGTACAAAATGGTGATATGGTTGTTATCCCGAAAGGCTACCACCCTTTCACAGTTGCACCTGGGTATAAAAATTATTGTTTGTGGATTATGGCAGGGAAGAAGCGTGGGTTGTTAAGCTCTTCGGAAGAATGCCATAAATGGGTAGTAAAAAGTTAAAAGAGGTATACCATGTACGCATTGGGGGTAGATTTTGGCGGTGGCGCTAGTAAAGCGACGCTGATAGATGAAACGGGTAAGGTGGTTGCTACGACAACCGCCGAATATCCAACATATTACGGCGACGGCGGTAAGGCAGAACAAAATCCTATGGATTGGTACAAAGCCGCTTGTCAAAATATTCGCTCCGTCTTAAAAGGCGTCAATGCGGACGACGTCAAATGCCTTTGTTTTGACGCGGCAACGCATACGGCGGTGTTAATGGATGAGTATGGCAATCCCGTTTGTGATGCGGTGTATTGGACAGATACTCGCAGCGTGCAAGAAAAGGCGTATCTAGCTGAAAATTTTGGTGAGGAAATTTTCAAAAAATGTAAACATAACGTGGATACCATTTGGTCATTGCCTGAAATTCTGTACGTTAAAAATCACTTTCCAAAAACATATGAGAAGGTGAAAAAGGTTAC
Organism: Clostridia bacterium; assembly: GCA_017504735.1. The sequence continues at coordinate 1,412 of JAFVQP010000128.1, forward strand.
GTTTGCAAAGGATTTTGTACGTGGGAAATTTACAGGAGATTTCGTCACCGATTACATAGAGGCCCAGGGTAGTATGCTGTTCGACTTCGATAAAAAGGAGTGGGATCAACACCTTTTGAGCCTTGTTGGATTGACGCAAGCGAATATGCCCAAAATCGCAAATCCGCTTGAACAAGTGGGGCAGGTGTGCGTTGAAGCTGCTTTGGATACTGGATTAAAGGTGGGAACGCCCGTGGTTTGCGGCGCAACAGACACAGTTATGGAGGTGTTTGCGGCAGGCGGTGTAAAAAAAGGTGATATGA
>JAFVQP010000129.1 GCA_017504735.1 Clostridia bacterium
ATCATCGGCTCCTTATCATTGGTGCTTGTCCCCGAGCTCTCCGAAGACTTTTACCGTAAAAATTTCACCCGTTTAAAGAAGAATATCACCCGCGGTTTAAGCTTTGCCTTTTTGCTTGCCTGCGTACTGATTCCCTTCCTCTTTGTCCTTGGCGATAACCTCGGTATGCTTGCTTTTTCCAACGCCAAAGCAGGGGAAATGATTGTCAAGTCCGCCCCCATTTTACTGCCAATGAGCATTGGTATGATTTCGACAAGTATGCTCAATTCAATGGGCTTCGAAAAGCAATCTTTCCTCTTCTACTTTATCGGTGCGGCGGCAATGCTTACGTGTATCCTCGTTTTGCCTGCCTTCTGCGGTGTCTATGCCTACCTCGTGGGCTTTGGTGCCAGTTTCACCTTAACCGCCCTTTGCAACCTCGTTTTCTTATGGAAAAAATGCGGAATTTTTCAAAAAACAAGGGGGCAGGTACGCGTTGAACGCATTTTCACCCCTATTTTATTGCTAGCACCCATCTCTATTTTTGGTAAAATGCTAGACAATATCTTCACGCATTTTATGGGCAATTTCCTTGCGACGCTTGCCACCGTACTGCTTATGTCCATTTTTACTTTCTTATCCTATCTTCTTTGCGGTTTTGTAAATTTTTCCACCCTTAAAAATTCTTTCCCTACTTCGAAACGCAAATCACGGCAAAAATGCAAAAACGAGGGCTTTTGACATATTTTTCGTAAAAAAATGCCCCGTTTTACAAACTTTTTTCCGTTTGATACTTGACAATACGTATAATTAATAGTAGAATATAGGCGAACAAATTTTTAAGGAGTTTTTTATGGGCTACAAAACAAGAGAATGGCGCAATTCTATGCGCGTAACGTTGGATTATAACAATATGATGGACACCTTTTTGGGTGAACAGGGCTTCAGCGAAAAAGACCTTTCCTCGTACGCATCCAAGGCAAATGCGGCTTTCCGTTTCGTAAAGGAAAACCGTGGCAAGGACGAGCTGTACATGGGTTGGACCGAGCTCCCCTACAACCAAAAAGAAATCGTTGCAGATATCATGCAAACGGCGAAAGAAGTAAAACGTAAATTCCAATATTTCGTTGTACTCGGCATCGGCGGTAGCGCACTCGGCCCCATCATGGCATTCAATGCGCTTTGCCACTTACACTACAACGACCTTCCCAAATCCAAGAGAAAGGGCCCCAAATTCTACGTAGAAGATAACGTTGACCCCGTGCGTATGCGCGATTTGTTGGACGTTATTGAACCGGAAAAAACCTGCTTTAACGTTATCTCGAAATCGGGCGCAACCAGCGAAACGATGACCCAATACCTTATCATCCTCGACCTTCTCACAAAGGCAGGGGTAAACGTGAAGGATAACGTCATCTTCACCACCGACGAAAACAAGGGGAACCTTAAAAAGATTTCCGACGAATGCGGCGGCATCAAGAGTTACGTTTTACCCGACGGCGTTGGCGGTAGATTTTCACAGCTTTGCCCCGTAGGGTTGCTTCCTGCGGCGGTGCTCGGTATCGATATCGTAGGGTTGCTTGCCGGTGCGGCTTATATGGATTCCATCTGTAACAAGCCCGTGATGCGTCGTAACCCTGCCTTGATGTGCGCAGTATTGCAGATTGCTGCAATGGACCAAGGCAAAAACATCGGCGTTATGATGCCCTATTCCGACAACCTGAAATTCCTTGCAGACTGGTATTGTCAGCTGTGGGCGGAATCCCTTGGTAAAAACGTTACCCTCGACGGTAAACCCTGCAACGTAGGTCAAACCCCTGTAAAATCCCTCGGTGTTACCGACCAGCACTCGCAGGTACAACTTTACACCGAAGGTCCTTACGACAAAGTCGTTACCTTCCTTTCTTTGAAGAAGTACGGTTGTGAAATGCCCATCCCCCACGGTTGTGAAAGCATCCCCGACGTGGCATTCCTCGGCGGCCATACGATGGAAGAATTGATTCAAGCAGAAAACGCTGCAACGGCATACGCTTTGACGAAAGCAGGCAGAATGAACTACACCTTGTGGCTCCCCGAACTCAATGCGTTCACACTCGGTCAGCTTTTGTTCTTGTTTGAATTGCAAACGGCATACGCAGGCGCGATGCTTAACATCGACACCTTCAATCAACCGGGCGTTGAAGAAGGTAAAAAGGCAACCTTTACCTTACTCGGCAAAGCTGGCTATGCGGCGAAGAAAGCAGAGCTTGATTCCCTCCCCGCAAAAGACGAAAACTGTATTATTTAATCTTTCAATGCGTACATGGTGTCCCCAAATTCATTTTGGGGACACTTTTTTACATACTTTTGTATAAACTTCTCCCCCCATGGAAATACTCTTTATAGTAACGCAAAACCCTTACCTCTACATAGAATATATTAGGAGTGGTATTGGTTTTTCAAAAGAGGTGCACGATGAACGTAAAGCGAGGAGAGTTGTATTATGCGGATTTATCCCCCGTAGTGGGTAGCGAACAAGGGGGCATACGCCCTGTTTTGGTGGTACAAAACGATATCGGAAACAAGTATTCCCCTACCATCATCGCCGCCGCAATTACCAGCAAAATAAACAAGGCAAAGCTACCTACACATATCGAATTACCATCGGCATATGGCTTAGCGAAGGACAGCGTAATTTTACTTGAACAAATCCGCACGTTGGATAAACGCCGCTTAAAGGAACGCATTGGAGAGTTACCCCCTGCCACGATGGTGCGTGTAAATCGAGCCATTCTCATCAGCCTCGGCTTCCCCGTCAATCCATAATAACCCGACGAAAATACTGCTAAATCCCTAAAAAAGCACAAATTCCGCAACGATTAACCCTTTATAATAAAGGAACTATCGTTGCGGAGGTTTTTTATGCA
>JAFVQP010000130.1 GCA_017504735.1 Clostridia bacterium
CCGCAGTCCTGCGCGATACGCGCGACGGAAAGGTTGGTGCTTTTTAGGAATTCGCAAGCCTTTTCAATACGGATAGACAACAAGTAGTCGGTAGGGGAATATTTACATACCTCTGAGAACTGTTTGAGCAAGGAAGAACGGGACATATTCGAGATTTTGCATAAATCGTTGATGGTGACGTTCGTGTGATAATTGTTTTCGATATAGGTTAGCACTTTCAAAATATTTGGCGTATCGACAAAGACGTTTTGATCATCCTTCGCCGCGGATTTATCCATATAATTGGCAAAATCGGCAAGCAAGTTCAAGATTTTTAGACATTTCATTCCTTCGTGGAGTACACCTTCCGAATCCTGCAAGCAAATATGATTCAATTTGTGCATTTCGTTGAGAAGATGTAAGAAATCGCTTGGAGGAATAGAAGGAAAAAGGTTGGACTTGGTCTTAGACCGAAGAGACGGCTCGATATTGAACAACATCGTGAATCCGTAGATTTCCTTCAATAAAAGGTTGTACTTTTTTAAGAAGGCATCGGAAAGGACGACGGTAAAGATGGACAAATCGTGCGAATCTTCGTATCCGTGTCGAACGTTGGGTGGAATAATGAAAACGTCACCGCTTTTGGCTACGACGTCGTTTTCCCCGATATAGTGTACGCCTTCTCCTTCTACGATAACGTTTATTTCGTAATAGGAATGGGAGTGCATATATAAAGGAAAGTCGTTTTCGTGAAAATAACAAGTTGCGAAGATTTTATGTGCAACCGATTCGGCATTTTTAACCCGAATAGCAAGCACGTCTTCAAAATTGTACACGGAAGTGGGATGTTCTGTCTGAAAGAATGGATTCATAGTTAGTTCCTTATTTTTGAAATTTGTGATTGAGTATAACACATTTTACAAAAAAAAGCAACGATTTTACAAAACTTTTGATTAAAAAATCGATGGAGATTTATTAATATGGAAAAGAGAAAGCTGAACAAAAGGAAGATTCTTTACATTTGCATATCGCTTGTGCTGTGTATTTACGCGGTATCGATGTTGCTTCCCCTGTGGTACATGGTTATCAACTCGTTCAAGTCAACGGGTGACTATCAGGTAAATAGATGGGGTATGCCCGCGTTTTGGGAGTTTGGCAACTATTTTAAGTGGTCGAACGATCCTAAGCAGGCTGGTGCCTTCTTCTTTTCGTTCCCGGTAGAAAAGGGGTTGTTTGGCGATCAAGCGAACGTATGGGTTATGTATGCCAACTCCATTATTTTGACGGTAGTGGGCGTCGTTCTCAATACGGTTGCGACCGTATGCGTAGCCTATGCATGTGCGCGTTTTGATTTCATGGGTAAGAAACTAATCGTTGCGCTCGGCATCGGTGCGCTCGTATTCCCCGACTTCGGTTCCGGTGCCGTTGTGTATAAGTTGTTCTCCGATTGGCACTGGCTGAACACGTGGATGGTACTTACGCCGAAATTGAATCCTTTCGGTCTAATGTTCTTGATTTTGTACAGTCAGTTCTCGACTGTCTCCAAGACATACGCCGAGGCGGCAAAGATTGACGGCGCTAGCGAATTGCGTATCTTCCTTCAAATCATGGTTCCCATGGTCAAAGGTGTTATCGGTATGGCGCTCGTTATGTCGGCAATCGGGTCTTGGAACGATTTCTATACTTCGTACATGTACTTACCTCAGCAGCCGACGCTTGCATTAGGTTTCTTCAAGATTGGTTCTGAGACGGCTTTGGGTATCACGAAACCCGTACAGTTTGGTTTCATTCTTGTCGGTATAACGCCTTTGCTCGTTTTCTTCATCGCGATGAGAGACGTTATTATCGAGAACGCAGCGGCGGGCGGTATCAA
>JAFVQP010000131.1 GCA_017504735.1 Clostridia bacterium
GGCGCGCATTCACCAGGCGGCAATACGTGTAACGCCTACCTATTTTGAACTTGCTAGGGACTATTTATCGCGTGGGAGCTTTAAGGTGGATTGTATCATCGGTGGAAATGGAGAAACGCTGACCAAGGTGAAGACGTACGAGGCGCGCTTAATGCGGAAGATGGGCGCGAGGGAATTTACGGTAGCGGTGACGCCTTCGTGGTTGGAAGGGTGTCGTTATTCGGAAATAAAAAAGGAGCTGCGCCGCTTTATGCGTGTGGCAAAAAATGATTGTGTGAAAGTGTGGGCGGGCAGCACCTATCCATACGCAACGCTTGCACGTGTGGGGAGAATTGCTTCTGAAGTGGGGGCAAAGTATTTTAGCGTGCCTTATTTTGTTGGGTGTGAACGATTGCGATACGACTTATTCGGCGGTTGTAGGTTAGAGGTAGTCGGCGTAAATACTTTGGCGGATTTTAAGAAAATGATTGGGGCAGGTGTGGGACGAATTGTAACTTCTTACGGTTTTGATATGTATTCACAGTGGATGAAAGAGGTGGAAGAGGTAGAAAAACTGCCTCAAGCTGAGGGTGACGAAGGGAAAAAAGAGGGAATTAACGCATTAAAATTTGTGTAAAGTTTACCACGCTGAAAAGCGTGGTTTTTTACATAACAAGCACCCAGGTATTTGATGAATATTAAAAATGAGGGCATACTTTCATGCTTTTACGCATAGGATAGGGTATGGAAAGATGGTTTGGTAAAATTTGTATATTGGTGGCGGTTGTATTTACGGTGGCGGTTGGATTGTGCGTGCGTGTATTGTTTTCTCCTAAAGCGGTGGCGGCGGTGGAGGAAGCGATTTGTATCGTTTTGGACGCAGGGCATGGTGGAATAGACGGGGGTGTGATGGGAAAAGAAACGAAAGCGAAGGAAAGCGATATCAATCTTGCCATTACGTATGAGTTAAAAAGTGCTTTAGAGACGCTTGGGTTTAAAACGATTTTAACAAGAAAAACGGAGGCGGGATTGTATGGGGCAGCGACGAAGGGGTTTAAAAAGCGGGATATGCAAAAGCGGCGTGAAATTATTGAAGAGGCGGATCCTGCGATGGTGATTTCGTTGCATCAAAATTTTTACCCAACACGAAACACAAGGGGTGCGCAGGTGTTTTACAGCAAGGAAAATGCCTCGGGACAACGATTGGCAGTAGAGTTGCAGCAGCGGTTAAATACTCTTTATGCAAAAGAAGGCGCGCGGGGGCGCAATGCGGCTTCAGCAGAATTTTACATGTTAGAATGTAGCGATTGCCCATCGGTGCTTGTGGAATGTGGTTTTCTTTCCAATCATGCGGATGAACGTTTATTGACGAGTGCGGATTGGCAAAAAAGATTGGCAGGAGTAATTGCGGAAGGCGTGATGGCGTATTTTTTTGATTTGACGGCGTAGAAATCCGCTTTTTACCGCTGTAAAGCGAAAAAGGTTTTTATAATCGCTTGAAATTTTTTGCGCAGTATGCTATAATGTTAATATTATAGGATAATATTAAACGAAAGGAAGAAAGGTATGCTGACGGAAAGAGAGATTTTGTCGAAAACGGAAGCGATGCAATTAAACCCGGTTGCCCTTGCATTTGTAGGGGATACGGTATATTCGCTGTACGTGCGCGAGCGTTTGGCGTTGTCGGGGTGCGGTAAAGTTTCACAACTGCAAAAAGTGGCGGCGCAGGTGGTTTCCGCAAAAGGACAAAGTACATTTTTGGATAAGTTAATCCCACTCTTTAACGAGGAAGAAGCGGATATGTTTCGTCGCGGTAAAAATGCAAAAAAAGCGACCAAGAGTAAGAGCGCGACTTCGTTGGAATATAACCGTTCTACGGGGTTGGAAGCGGTGCTCGGTTTTTTGTATTTAACAGGACAGGAAGCGAGGATAAAGGAATTGCTTGCGCTCAGCGATGTGGAAACGTTTGCTTTACAACAGCAGGCAACCCCCTTTAAACCAGGTAGATTTTAAACGAGGATAACAAGATGAAAACGGAAGGAAGAAATGCAGTCATCGAGCTGCTCAAAACGGACAAAAATATCGACAAAATTTTGCTTGAAAAGGGGGCGCAAGGTACGCTTGGACTGATTTTTGCGCAGGCGCGCAAGAAAAATATCCGTGTGCAATTCGTGGATAAGCAGGTCCTTGAAAAGGAAAGCGAAACCAAGCGCCATCAGGGGGTAATTGCGTTTACCACCGATTACGAATATTACGACGTGGACGATATTATTGCGGAAAAAAAGAGTGAAAAGGGCGGTTTTATCGTTCTTTGCGATGGGATTGAGGACGTGCATAATTTGGGTAGTATCATTCGTGTAGCGGAATGTGCAGGTGCGGATGGCGTCATTATCCCGAAATCGGGCAGTGCTTCCGTGACGGAAAGTGTTATCCGTATTTCCGCAGGTGCGGCAGAACATATGAAGGTGGCAAAAGTTGCAAACCTCAACCAAACGGTGGAGAAGTTGCAAAAGGAAGGCTACTGGGTGTATGCTTTGGAAGCAGGCGGCGAGGATATTTATAAAGAAAATTTTTCGGGGAATATTGCCTTGATTGTTGGCGGTGAAGATAGCGGTGTAAAACGTTTGACCAAGGAAAAATGCGATAAAATTTTATCCTTGCCGTTGCAAGGTAAGGTAAATTCGTTAAACGCTTCGGTTGCGCTTGGCATCGCGGCGTATGAGGTTGTAAGAAACCGATTGGGATAAAAGGATATACCATGTACGAGTTGAACGGTAAAAAATCGGACGAGGAGCTTGTAGCTCTCGCGCAAAACGGGGACAAGCAGGCGATGGAAGAATTGCTTCTTCGCCACGCGGGGCTTGTTCGCGGCTGCGCGCGCGGTTTTTTCCTGATTGGCGGTGAAACGGAGGATTTAATCCAAGAAGGGATGATTGGCCTTTACGGGGCAATTGGAGATTATCATGAAGGGGAAACGGCAAGCAGCTTTAAAAATTTTGCCTACCTTTGCATTTCACGGCGTATTATCGATGCGGTAAAAGCATCTGCGCGTAAGAAAAACGCACCGTTAAACGATGCGGCGCCGCTTGGGATTTTGTCGGCGGAAAAGGACGTTTCGGCGAATTTCAACCCTGAAGATTTACTTATTTTACGAGATGATAGAAGGGAGTTTAGACAAAAAATTAGTGGGGTTTTGTCTGATTTTGAATTTAAGGTAACGACCATGTATATGGACGGTATGACCTGCGCGGAAATTTGCGAAGTGACGGGAAAACCTGCTAAGAGTGTGGACAACGCTCTACAAAGAAGTAAGAAAAAATTGCAAGAAGTTTTAAAATAAACGAAGGAGAAAGTATGGCATATTTGGCATTGTACCGTATGTTCCGTCCCTCAACGTTGGACGATGTTGTGCGTCAGGAACATATCGTCACTGTGTTAAAAAACCAAATCAATACGGGTAGAGTGGGGCACGCCTACCTCTTTTGCGGTCCGCGCGGTACGGGTAAGACGAGTATCGCGAAAATTTTTGCGGCGGCGATTAACTGCGATTCGCCTGTGAATGGCTCGCCTTGCGGCAAGTGCGAACGTTGCTTGGCGTTGAAAGACCCGTCGAATTTGGACATTACGGAAATTGACGCGGCGTCCAACAACGGTGTGGACGAGATGCGTGATTTGCGTGAAAAAGTGCAATATCCCCCTGTTTCAGGGAAATATAAAGTATTTATTATCGACGAAGTTCATATGCTTTCGCCAGGTGCGTTTAATGCGCTGTTGAAGACTTTGGAAGAACCGCCTTCGCATGCTGTATTTGTGTTGGCAACGACAGAATCGCAAAAAATTCCTGCAACCATCCTTTCCCGTTGTATGCGTTTTGACTTTAAGCTGATACCTCAAAGCGACCTAGAAGATAGGCTTCGTTACGTCTTTGATAAAATTGGGAAAAAGTACGAAGAGGAAGCGATTGCGGCAATTGCGCGTGCGGGCGCAGGCAGTGTGCGCGACATGCTGTCGGTTGCGGATACTTGCGTGTCCTATACCAGCGGAAAATTGACCTATGCGGACGTAACAACGGTGCTTGGAAATACTGATTTTTCGGCGGTTTCCACCTTGTGTGGAGCAATTTTGAGTGGCGACACGGGTGCGGCGTTTGAAAAGACGGAAGCTTTCCTTGCCGCTGGTAAGAGCGTCGGTATGCTGTTAAAGGACGTGATGAATTTCCTCAATGCTTGCACGGTTGCAAAGACCTGCCGTGATGGTAAGGCGATTTTGGCGTTCCCCGATTCCATGTATCAAGAAGTGGTAAAAATTGCCAAGGCAACGGATGGACATCGGTTGCTTCGCGTGATGGAAATTTTCTCGAAAGCGGAAACGGAGCTTAAATATTCCACCTCGCAACGTATTTTGTTTGAAACGGCTGTTTTGAAGGCTGCGATGCCTCAAGAAGATTATGATATCGAAAGTTTGATTGCACGCATTGCCTCACTTGAAAAACAACTTGCGGAAGGGGTTGTTGTGAAAAGTGAAGGGGGCAGGGTTGCGATGAGTGAACAACCTGCGCCTATTGCGCAAGTGGTAAAACCTGCGGAACAACCGAAAAAAGAACCTGTAAAGGTTGTGGAAAAAGAACCGCCTATGGAGGATTTTTACATTCCACCTGATGAAGAACAAACGGGCGGAAATGCTTACTTTGACGGTTTTGAACCGAAACCTATGAAGGCGAAGGTGGAAGAAAAGCCTGCGCCTGCGCCTGTGAAAACGGTGAAGCCCGTGGCGGTTGGCGAACATAAGGCAACCTTTGGAACATTCCTTCGCACCATCCGTAAAATTGCTAAAAATGGCATTTTGCTCACGCTTTGTATGGATTTGGATGGGGAATACGATGGTGACGTTTTTGTGCTTTACACGACGAGTGATACCATTTACCGTTCCTTGACCAAGCCTGAACATTATGCGGCGATTGGGCAGGCTTTTTCGGAGATGGGCTTGCAGGAAGGGCAGTTTGCGGTGCGCTTGCGCGGTAAGCAATCGGACGATTTTCAAAAATCGGTCAACGAAATCAAATCGACCTTTGAAGGCATAAAGGTTGATCTTAAATAAGAAAAAATTACAAGATAAACTTGGAGGAAAAAGAAAATGGCAGGATTTAAAGGTGGAAACAACAACATGCAAAACTTGATGCGTCAAGCACAAAAGATGCAGGAAGAAATGGAAAAGACAGCGGAGCTTTTAGACGATTGGGAAATCGTTGGTACGGCTGCAGGCGAAGCGGTTGTTGTATATATGAACGCAAAGAAAATTATCAACGGTATCGAGCTTGACGAAAGCATCGTTGATCCCACCGACGTGGAAATGTTGGAAGACCTTATTATGGCGGCAATCAACGATGGTTACGCAAAAGCGGATAAGGTTTACGAAGAAAAAATGGGTAAATACGGCGATATGGGCGCACTTGGGGGAATGATTTAAGTTTATGGAAATCTTTATCGAGCCGATAGGGAAATTAATCAACGAATTTTCCAAGCTCCCTGGTGTTGGTAAAAAAACGGCGCAAAGATATGCCTATAAAATCATTGATATGCCTGAATCGGAAGCGCGCGCATTTGCGGACGCTATTTTGGGCGTAAAGAGAAAGGTGAAATATTGCAAGGTTTGCGGTAACTTTACCGAGGAAGAAACCTGTGGGATTTGTCGTGTGCGGGATCATAGCGTGATTTGTGTTGTAAAAGAGCCTAAGGACGTGGCGGCGATTGAAAAGTTGCACGAGTTTAAGGGCGTCTATCACGTTTTACATGGTGTAATCGACCCTCTTTCTGGTATCGGTCCGAATGATATCCGTATCCGAGAATTGCTTGCACGTTTGCAAGAAGGGCAGGTGAAAGAGGTGATCGTAGCAACCAACCC
>JAFVQP010000132.1 GCA_017504735.1 Clostridia bacterium
ATCATAAAACTGACAGCAATTTGATTACAAATCGCACGTTAGTTTACGCACTGTCGAAGACAGCAAAAAAACACTTTTTTAGGTCGCTGAAAGCCTTTATTTTAAAGGGGTTCAGATCCCTGTCCCATCGCTAGCCCAAGGAATATTATTCTAAAATTATTATGCGTGTAACGCTATACGCCGCTGTATGCCGAGAACCCGCCGTCTACGGGAATAACCGTACCCGTTACAAAACCGCTTGCATTATCGTCCGCAATCCACATAAGAGTGCCGATAAGGTCGGAAATTTCACCAAATTTCTTCATAGGCGTTGCCGCAAGGATTTTACCCGTTCTCGCCGTAGACGTTCCGTCTTCGTTGAAAAGAAGGCTTCGATTTTGGTTAGTTACAAAGAACCCAGGGGCAATCGCATTACAACGAATATTGCAGGGAGCAAAATGCACCGCAAGCCATTGTGTAAAGTTGGAAATACCCGCCTTTGCCGCCGCTTCGCCCATCAGCGTTCTATTCTCGTAGATTTCTACCGTCAATTAATCTTTCTTAAAGGTTTTCATTTCTGTTTCTCCACCAAACCCTTAAAATGAATTTTTATACAGCTTTTCTCTTTGGAAAGCGCGAGTTCATTAAAATGCCTTACGCCGTCTTCATAACCCATTTCCGCAAATCGAGTATCATTCGTCAACACCTTCTCGGCGTTTCTTACCCAACCGCAAATGGGCTCCACCCTATCTGCAATATACTGTTTCCCGTCTAAAACGTAACGGAAATTCGTCGGGTACAAAATGCCTTCACCAAACACCTCAAAAGTGATATATTCCACTTTTTTATCTGCGAGCGGATAACGGAAAGCGTAGCATCCACCGCAATCAAGCCCCGACATACTCGGCTTTACCGCCCCTTGATAAACCAGACTCTCTTCCCCGTCTGCGTATTTTGCGGAAATGCTTGTTCGCACCGTCGAGAATCCGTCGTGCACCATTAAATCAGCATACAGCACACCTACTCGGGTGCTTTGTTCAATCTCAACCGTCAGGCGGTCTATCAGCTCTCGCTTGGAAGAGAATCTCTGAGAGAATTTCCCCCTTTGGCTCTTAATTCTTTCACGATATTTCTGCCACAAAACCTGCCACTTTGTTTCAATTTCATCGTAAGCAGCTCTGATTTGTCGCAATCGCTCTATAAGTTCGCCCTTGGGAACAGCGTTTGTTTCATACCCATCATACAGCCTTGTACCGACGTTTTGCAATTCAAGTTCCAAATAAATATAGTAAACGTATCCGTAAATATCCGTCAAAATATCTTTGGCAAGCCCTTCTGCTCGACTCTCATATTTACGCAATTCATTTACTACGTAAGCAAGCTGCTTTCGATAAGCATATTTCAAGTAATATTCCGATTCACAGCAAGCAGCAAAATCGTTATACCCATTAAAATACGTTGCGATATTTAAGCCTATAAGCAATCTTGCGCAATCTTCCCCAACGAACGCACTGTAAACCTTCAAGATTTCTTCATCTGTCGAGATTTTTCCCGAAAGCAACTGCCCTGCGCTTGCCATAAACGGCATCGCGCCAAGATAGAACGAATCACTGCGCATCCACGTAGTCGTCAAACCGCCAAACGGATTATATTTAGACGCATAGCGCATAAAACTTTCCAAATTATACAGCGACGATGCGCGATGTGCATACGTACAAAACATATATCGGAAACCCAGCTCTTCATAGTAGCGGAACCAGTCACGCTTTATACGGTTCGTCCAGTGTCCCGCAGGCTCGTCCGATATGAAATTGTAATTCCAGTTGCAAAAAATAATATCTCTCGGCAACCGTTCCGCAACGTCCGCATACTCGAAAAAGTCATCCCACATCATCATCGTTTTCCCCATCGATTTTGCCAAATCGTAGGTGTGCATAATGTGCTTGTAAAAAAGCTCCGTTTTCGTTTCGCCGTTTGCTATCCTTTCTTCACATTTCGGGCAAACCGCAAAGTCAAACGGCTCGTCCAATCCCATGTGAATGTATTCGCTATGAAACAGCGACGCGACCTCGCGAATATACGCATCAAGCTTTTCATACAACATGGCGTTGCTGATACACCCGCAAGAGCCCCTTTTCAACTTTTCAAACCCTCGCCCTTCCTTGGCTGTATTCTCACATTCGGATAAGCTCTCCCACTCGGGATATTCAAAAAACTTCTCCAAATGCCCCAAATTTTCAAAAGCGGGAATCACGTCCAGCCCCCTTTTCGACACCGTACGCAATCATTTCCGACATCTCTTCCATGGAATAGGTGTCTTCTTTATCGAAATACTCCGTAGACGG
>JAFVQP010000133.1 GCA_017504735.1 Clostridia bacterium
ATTTTCTGGTATCATTATAACAAAACAATTTTGTTATTTCAATACCGAATTTTCAAAAGGTGTTATTTTCTCAACATTTTCGGCGTTTTTCTTATTTTGCCACTTTATAAGTCAGGTCAAAACCTTCAAAATCAACGTTGATTTTATCTCCATCTCCAAGAGCGCCCGTAAGCACCATTTCGCTGAGTTTGTCCTCAACAAGGCGTTGGATTGCTCTGCGGAGAGGTCTTGCACCATATTCTTCACTGAAACCTTGAGATACAATGTAGGTTTTGGCTCTGTCTGTGAGATTGAGGGTAATATCCTTTTCTTCAAGGCGTTTTTTGAGCCCTGCAAACATAAGGTCTGCTATGACTTCAATGTTTTCTTTTGAAAGTCTGCGGAAAATGATGATTTCATCAATTCTATTGATGAGTTCGGGCTTCATTGCATCTTTCAATGCCTGCATTTGCTTTTCTTTCATCATTTCATAGTCATCGTTTGCCTTGCTTTCGCCACCGCTAAATCCAAGGGGTGCTTTCATCTTTGAGATTTCATTTGCACCAATGTTTGATGTCATAATGATAACTGTGTTTTTGAAGGATACCACTCTGCCGTGACTGTCTGTAAGGCGACCATCTTCAAGGATTTGAAGAAGGATATTGAATACATCGGGGTGTGCCTTTTCAATTTCATCAAAGAGTATGACTGAATAGGGCTTTCTTCTAACTTTTTCTGTCAGTTGACCGCCTTCTTCAAAACCAACGTAGCCGGGGGCTGAGCCAATGAGTCTGGATACGTTGTGTTTTTCCATATACTCACTCATATCCACTCTTATCATCAAGTTTTCATCACCAAACATTGCTTCGGCAAGTGCCTTTGTAAGTTCGGTTTTGCCTACGCCTGTAGGTCCAAGGAAAATAAATGAGCCAATGGGGCGTTTGGGGTCTTTGAGCCCTGCTCTTGCACGTTTGATTGCTTTTGCAACGGCGTTGACTGCTTCATCTTGACCAATTACTCTCTTTGAGAGTACATCTTCAAGGCGAGCAAGTTTTTCGCTTTCACCTTCAGTGATGCGCTTCACAGGTATGCCAGTCCAACCTGACACTATTTCTGCAATTTCATCTTCTCCTATTGAGAGTTTGATGTCCTTGCATTTTTCCTTCCACTCAATTTCTGCCTTTTCCTTTTCTTCAATGAGTGCATCTCTTTCTGCCTTCAATTTGTCTGCCTTTTGATATTGCTCACGGCGAGATGCTTCACTCTTGTCAAGTTCAACTTGCTTGATTTTGTCTTCAAGAGCACGAATTTCGGGAGGTGTTGTATAGTGGATGATTTTCTTTCTTGATGCGGCTTCATCAATAAGGTCTATTGCCTTATCAGGCAAAAATCTGTCCGTGATATATCTATCCGACAAAATTGCCGCCGATGAAATGGCTTCATCAGTGATTTCAACCTTGTGGTGGTTTTGATATTTTTCACGGAGTCCTTGCAAAATCTCAATGGTGTCACTGACTGTGGGTTGCTCAACAAGGATAGGTTGGAATCTGCGTTCTAATGCGGCATCTTTTTCAAAATACTTGCGATATTCATCAATGGTGGTTGCACCGATTGTCTGCAATTCGCCCCTTGCGAGCATAGGTTTCATAATGTTTGCCACATCAAGTCCGCCTTCTCCTGTTGCACCTGCTTTGAGAATTGTGTGGATTTCATCAATGAACAATATGATGTTGCCCTTTTCTTGCACTGCACGAAGTGCATTTTTCAATCTTTCTTCAAAATCCCCACGATAACGAGTGCCTGCAACCATACTGGTGACATCAAGGGAGAATATGATTTTGTCACGAAGGACATCAGGCACTTTGCCTTCAACTATTGCTTGTGCAAGTCCATCTACAATGGCAGATTTACCTACACCGGGCTCACCTATCAAAATGGGATTATTCTTTGTCCTACGGCACAAAATTTGGATTATTCTTTCAATCTCTTTGCCCCTGCCGATGACTGGATCAAGGCGACCTTCTTTTGCCTTTTCGTTGAGATTTGTGCCAAAACCATCAAGTTCTTCTCCAAGGGAGTTTTCCTTTTGGGGTTTTTGCTTGTCTGCCATATATCTTTTGCGCTCTCTCATCATAGTTTCATCACTGGGGATTTCTCTTGATGTGATGATGGTTTCAGTGGGCACATTTCAGCGTCCGTCAAAGCGGAGATGTTGAATTGTACGTCTGCAATGTCTTCGTCAGCCTTTACGTAAATCGTAAGGGGAACGCCTGCTTCTGCGGTGAAAATAAGGGCTTCTTTAGCAACGTTGTTTTCATAATACGTGCTGGTTGCATAATAGCTGATATAATTGTATTCGGCGTTATAAAGACCAAACATTACGCTTGTATTGTCGCAAGGTAACTTATATTCGCCAGCAGTATCCGTCGTAAACGTAAGGGGGTTGTCGTAACCAGCCGTTACGTCAATCGTGTTGTTGCCAACCGTAATGTTTTGTTCAGAGATAGCTTCAATGGTATAAGCAACCGTTGCATATTCGAAGTTTGCAGGGGCTTCAACCATAACTTCGCAATAGATGGTTTGGTTGTCTTCCGTTGTTTCGAAAGCGAACTTGGTAAACAATTCTTGGTTGATGGATACTTCGCGGTTGAAGGAAACAACGTATTTGCCTGCGGTGGGAATGGTTAATTTTACCATATTTTTTACATAAAAACCAAGCAAGTCTTCTTCGCCACCGTCCATGCTCAATTCGATGTCGTTAATCTTATAAATGTAAACCGCTACTTCGCCCGTAGGTGCGTCCATATCCATATAGTTGAAATAAATAACGTCAAACGTATATTCTCCGCCTTCCGTTACTTCAAACGTGTATGTAACGTCGTATTCCCCTTCATCGTTGTTTTCACCGAAGTTTGCGTACGAGTTGTCGCTGAATACAACGTATTTGCCTGCCGAGGGAAGGTTTACCGTAACGTCCGTACGTACGCCATAGCCGTTGAGAGCCGTTACCATATGTACGTCGTCATAGCTGTAACCTTCAACTGCTACAAAGTTGCCTTCATCCACAATGGGTGCGTCGGAAGAAGAACTGTCTTCACTGGAAGTTGCGTCTTCACTAGAAGTTGTATCTTCACTGGAAACTGCTTCTTCGCTGGAAACTGCTTCTTCGCTAGAAACTGCTTCTTCACTGGAAACTGCTTCTTCGCTGGAAACTGCTTCTTCGCTGGAAACTGCTTCTTCGCTGGAAACTGCTTCTTCGCTAGAAACTGCTTCTTCGCTGGAAACTGCATCTTCACTGGAAACTGCTTCTTCGCTGGAAACTGCATCTTCACTGGAAACTGCTTCTTCGCTGGATGCGTCCTCACTGCTTGCGTCCGTGCTTTCCACGCTGGACGTCTCACTACTTACATCGCTACTGCTACTACTGCTGTCGTCACCGCCAGCACAGCCTACAAGGCCAAGGGATGCGGTGGTAACTAAGGCTGCGCAAAGCAACATAAGCTTCTTAAATTTTGCCATAAAAATACCTCCAAATATTATTTTTTATTTTTGAACAAGATTTTTGAAAAAAATCCTAAAACCGAATTGAGAAAAAATGTAATCCGAGCTTATACCGTAGGTTCTACGGGCGTAAGCGTAATGGTGGTAGGGATAGAATCGATAGCACTTGTGGAGAAGACAAGGACGGTAAACGAAACGTTGCCGTCGTTATCTTTGGAAACGACGTTGTGTTCGTCTGCGCCTGCCACAATGGTAAATTCTACGCCTGCCGTTTCGGAAGAAATGGAAAGGACGCTGTCTTCACCTACCGCCGCGTACGTGTATACGGCAAAGTAGATTTTTTCACCGGTAACGTCCAGGATTTCGTTTGTCGAAAGTGTAACGTTTTCTAAGGACGTCAACGTGTAGGGCGTCTTGTACACACCTTGCGCTTCAGAAATGGTAACGTCAAACGTGCCAATTCCCCCGTTTGCGCAAGAGAACGTAAACGTTTTGCCTGTGGCTTTGTCTACTTCAAACGTGACGGAGAACTTACCCGAATAGTTCTTCTTATCGATGGTAAGCCAAGCGTTGTCGTCGTTGCTGGTAATTGTGTAATAGCCCGACGCTTTGTTGTCTAAGCCGTGCCATTTAATCGAGTGATAAATATCCGTATATGCTTTATTGACGTTTACCGTATACGTGAAAGAGTTTACGGTTTCGCTAAATGCGTCTACGGGAATTTCCACGGGATTGATATCAGAGCCTTCTTCCGCAGGTTGGTAGTACGAACAAGCCGATAACCAAAGGTTTTCATCCGCTACCACTTCGTCGTCGCCAAGGATAGGGTTGTGTACTTTTACGTAGTTATTAAGGAAATTAAACAGTTCTTGGTTGACAGGGAATAATCCATCTGCATTGCATACGTTCATATAACAAGCTTTGGTTGTGTCTCTTTCCGAACTTCCGCCGTCGTTATTGGTAATGAAGCTGATATAATCGTATACGATATAATCGCCCGTGGTTTCGTCCTTTTTGATGAATACGGTAAGCGCGTTACCGCTGTTTTGCGCTTCGGCAAACGAAACGTCCATCAAACGGGAGCCTGTTTCAATGCCAGCATAAATAACGTCGCCTTTCGTGAGGATATTGCCTTGGTCGTCACGCGTACAAAGACGATAGAATCCTTTTGCCGTAACTGTACCCGTTGCATTTGCACCGATAGGGGTGTTAAACGTCATTTCATAATCCGCATCGTAGAAATAATCGCTGTCATAAGGTACGGGTGTAGGCATGCTGTGTTCAGGCTTTAATGCAACGCCTTTAATTTCAGTGGGCGTGATAGTGGTGGATAACGTTTGCGGTTCGTAAAGCGGTTCGGCAACACGTACGAAACGTACTTGTACCGTTTGCGTACCGGATTTTGCTTTAATACCAAACGTTGCGCGCCAGTTCGAGCTTTGTGTTTCTTCTTGATAGTCGAACATCTTTTCGCCACAATTTACTAACGAATACAATTTACCGTCATCCAAGACGAGAGCCTCTTGTGCCGAGCCTTCGTTTAAGTATTGCGGGCTGGCATCGTAACGCGTGATAATGATGTTATCCGCGGGGGCTAACGTATACAGTGCGTATTGTCCGGGTTGCGAGATGGAAAACGAATAATACGTATACGCGCGTGCTTTTACGGTGAATTCGTAATAGCCTTCAACGCACTCAAAACGGTCGTATTCCAAACCGTTGCCGGAAACGGGGCTTTTATACGTTATGTTTGCATCTTCCGCAGGGGGGGCGATGTATTCCGCATTGGAAGAATCTTCCGAACTGATGGAAGAGCTATCTTCGCTGGGAACTTCTTCGCTGGAAATTTCGTCCGAGGTTTCTACAGAATTATCGGAAGAGGAATTTTCCGCGCTGATAGAAGAGCTATTTTCACTGGAAATTTCTTCACTGGAAACATCGTCCGAGGTCTCTACAGAATTATCGGAAGAGGAATCTTCCACGCTGATAGAAGAGCTATCTTCGACGGATTCGATACTGCTGGTTTCTTCCGAAACGTCCGAAGAGGATACGCTGGAAGAGGAATCGTCGTTGTTGTCGCAAGCAACGAGAGAAAAGCTTGCGCATGTAGCCAAGGCTAAAATCAAAGCAAGTGTTTTTATACGTTTCATGCGTCTACCTCCTTAACGATGGGTTTATAATAGTAGGACATCAATTGCCACGAATTTTCCACCCCGCCAAACCCGTCGTAGTATTTCATCAAAAGCAGGATGATATCCATCAAATGTTTATCGATGGCAATCCTTCCGTTCAATTCGTCGTTGTTACGCCTTGCAAGGAAGAGATATTGTTTCATATCCTGCGTATAATCGGTATACGTTCCGTCTGCATTTTGCATATAGAATAAGCGTTCGGTTACCTTTTTGGATTCCGCCTCTTCAATCATTTTTGATAAGGGAGTATCAGGGAAGAGATAAGTGGGTTTGGTTAAATCCAAGTATATCTTATCGTCTAAGCCTGCATAGAGGTCGGCAAGGAATACGCCTTGTTTGTTGGTTATGCGATAACAATCCTGCGCTTCGTCATATTTATAGTATTGCGCATTGGGCACAAACGTCTCGTTAGTAACGGGATTGAAACTGCGAGGTCCGATAGCACAATTGGTGAAATAATCAAAACGCGTATTATTGACGAAATCAATGCGCATATCAAATTCGCCAAGGTCGTTTAAGAACATTGCGAACAAGCAATAATACGTACCTTCCTCTAAATACAAATACACATCGAAATTGTCGGGATTTCCCGTAGAATGTAAAAGGAAATCGTCGCTTTCGGCAAGTATCGTTGTTCTGTCCTCAGCAAAAATCCAGCATTGAGGGTCGTAGGAGGAATCGGTGTTTTCAAGACTGTCGTCTACAAGCGAATAGAAATGGTATACGCCTGCTTGCGTGATATTAATCTTATGTTTAATACCCAAAGGCACAATAGATTGGTCGCATACGATATGGTTTACCGTATTCAATTGCAAAGGGATTGCGCCGTCAAAGGTAATGCCTCTCGTCGGATCGCCCATAACAGGCGTTTGACCGTAATGTTTATAGTATACGCAAACTTCCAACCATTCTTTTTCGTGGTAGGAAACGTGGTATTCAGGGTCGAAATACACGTTGTTTCTCAAAGTTTTATCATACGCTTCGCCAACAACTTCTTCGCGCACCATAATATCCAAGATATCTTTCAACTCCTTGGTTACGGGTACGTAGCTGTTAGAGGAGTGCGTACAAGCCCAAGCAAATTGTTCTACCAAATCCTCCAAATTATGACCGTCGTATACAGCGTAACCGAGGTATGCAATTTGCCATACGCTGTACGCATTCCAAACGGTGGGGGACATAATGTTGGCAAAGAGGATGGGATGTTTGCTGATATCCACAGGAGTGCCCTCTTCGGGGATTACGTGATAATATCCGTCCGAGCCAAGCGCCACGTCTACGTAGTTTTGGAATTTCGTTTTCTTGTTTTCACCCGCTTCCAGCGTTTCGGGTTTGTTAAATCCGCTTACGGCGTTGTGGAATACGTTCAAATCCGTTGTAGGCGTATTCAAGATAGAAGCGTCTTCAAAACGTAAGTTTTTAATATTTACCTTATCTTCGCCGTGAGATGCGTCGCCGTCTTTCATATAGATAAAGGTAAGCGTATGCGCGCCTTCTTCGCCCGCTTCAAATACGTATGCGTATTTGGTTACCCAAGCAGGGTTTGCGGACGTACCGCCAAACATATGGATAACAACGTCGTCGATAAGCACGTATAATTGGTCGGTTTTTTCCGTATCGATATATGCGTCAAAAGCGAGCACCTTATTTGCCGTTACGGTAAATTCCGCAGTTAACGTTGCGTACGAGTTATGGATGCCCGTATTGGATGCCGTTAAATATTTTACGTTGTCAGTATTGGTTTCTACCACCCAAGGCCACGAATATTCGTCTTCGGTGTCCCAAGCAAACGTAAACGTGTTGTCTTGCGTTAATATGGGTGTAATCGTGGAGATTGCGGGAGGGGAAACGGTAGGTTTCAAACGGTCTTCGCCTTCTTCACCATCTCCTCCGTCACCGAAATCGGAACCGTCGATAACGGTTTGCACGTAGCTGTCGCCAATAAATTTGTCAAACAAATTGATAAAGTCACTCGGTTGCGTCATAGCGCCCGTATGAATATACGAAATAACACCGTATCTATCGATGACAATGGAAACGGGTATTGCCACCGTATCAAAATGCGCGGTCAAAGCACCGCCTGCGGGTTGTCCAACCATAGGGAAATCGAGCCCTTGGTCGTCCTTAAACGATGCAACTTTTGTTTGCGAATCGGACGTTTCCGTACTTATGGCAATGACGGAAACCTTGCTTGAATAAGCCGAGTATGCGTTTTGCATGGCGGGGAATTCCGATTTACAAGGTGAACACCAAGTCGCCCAGAAATTGAGGAAAACCATATCTTTTTGCGCCAATTCCTCGGACAACACAAAAGTGTCTCCGTCACAGGTTTGCAAAGAAAAGTCGTGCATAACGTCGCCCAAACGGTATAATTTTTGAGCGGGAATAGGCTCGTTTGTAATCAAGCTGGCTTCGAAATTAACGGTATACGACGTACCCGATTCCGTAGAGGTTTTGTAGATAATCGAGCTGTTTTTGCTCCAACCTGCCGGTACGTCCTCAAATACGATGTCGTATTCGCCGGGCGTGGTTACGTCGTCCGCGGTAAAGTACGCATCGCCAAGCGCGTTGGTCAATACGGAAGATACTCTTGTCTCCCCGTCGAA
>JAFVQP010000134.1 GCA_017504735.1 Clostridia bacterium
AAGAGCCTTTATGACGATGGCGAATGGAGAAAGGTAGAAGCGCTTGGTTCGATGGACCACGATGCTTGGGTAGCTGGTGGCGAACTTCAACAGAAGACCTACAACATCTTCAAGCCCGAAAAGAGAATGATCATGAGAAATACGATGTACACCTTCTTCGCAAACTTCCAGATGGAAACTTACAACGAAGGTTCGTTGTCTGAATTGATTACTAAGACGCAAAAGAACTTCAACAACCAAAATCCTAACACCCACCTTTTGGGCAAATAATAATTAAGGTTTTTTATGGCTAATATAAATTCACCAAAAATTCAAAGGACCCGTTCCTTTTGGAAGCAGCTGTGGTATGACTACGCAGGGATATTCTACATGATACCGGTTATTGTCGGTATCGTGGGGTTTACCATCGTGCCGATGTTGACTTCGTTGAATTACGCCTTCCACGATTACAATCCCTATGCGCGAGATCCTTCTGAACAGCTGTTGAACTTCGGTTTTCAAAACTTTGAAAAGATCTTCACGAAAGGGGAAAACGGCGGTACGTTCGAATCGGTTATGTATGCATTGTACGTAACCTTCCGTTATTCGATTTTGAATATTTTGATCGGGATCGTTGGGTCGTACATGTTGGCGTTGTTCCTCAATCAACAGACGAAAGGTGTAAAAATCTTCCGCGTGGTATACTACTTGCCTGTATTGATCCCCGGCGTAGCTGGTACCCTTCTTTGGAAGGATATTACGCTGGTACAGGGCGGTTACCTTAATATGATTTTCGAAGCGGTAGGGTTGAGTCCGTACACTTTCTATGAAGCAAAAGAAACGGTATTGCCTACGCTGTTGTTTATCGGTTTATTTTCTTTGGGCGGTAGCACCATTATGTGGTTGGCGCAGATGAAAAACGTCCCGACGGAAATGTACGAATCGGCAGATTTGGACGGTGCAAACTACTTCCAAAAACTGTTTTTCATCACCATCCCCATGACGACGTCTATGTTGTTCTACATGTTGATTATGTCAACGATTGGTGGTTTGCAGGCGTTTGGTAACGTATATCCTTTGATTGACGTTGCAGGAAAAGAAGTAGAATTTATCGTTGTACAAATATATATGAGCGCGTACGTAAGCGGCGACTTGAGTTATGCTTGCGCACTTTCGTGGTTCTTATTTGTCATCATCGGTATTTTGACCGCATTCGTATTTAAAACCAGTAAATGGGTTTATTACGGGGAGGAAGCATAATGAATAACTTTCTTGAAGTAATAAAATCCGCAAAATTTAAACGCGGCGCATTTTTGGGCGTAAAATGGTTTTTCCTGTTACTACTTTCGGTATTTTTCTTATTCCCGATTTACGCGCTTTTGATTAACTCGTTCATGCCCGACGAACAATTGTTGGGTCCGAAAACGTTGTGGCCTGATTATTTCTATTTTGGCGCTTATACGAAGATGTTCAACATGGAATACCTCAACCACCTCAAAAATACGATGTTCGTATGCGTGATGAATATGCTTGGCGTATGCGTAGGCTCTTCCCTTTGCGCATACGGGCTTTCCAAGGTGCGTTTTAAGGGTAGAAATTTGATGTTTGCCATCATCATGGCAACCGTCTTGTTGCCTGGTACGGTAACGTCTATCCCCTTGTATATCATTTATACGAGATTGAATTGGACGGGTACGTTGTTGCCTTTGTGGGTACCCATTTGGTTTGGTGGCGGTGCGATGAATATTTTCCTCGTACGTCAGTTTATGAAAGGTATCCCCAATTCCTACAACGAAGCGGCAATTTTGGACGGCGCAACTAGTTTCCATATCTATTACGCCATCATTTTGCCTTTGATTAGACCCATCTTGATTTATCTTGCGGTTACAACCTTCTTCGGTTGTTGGAACGATTACACAGGGCCTTTGATGTACGTTGCGGACGTAAAGGAAAGCTGGACGTTGTCCCTTGCGTTGTATAAAGACTTTGCGTTGAAGCAATCCACAACGAACAACAACCTTGTAAACTCGCAAATGGCAGTAGGGGTATTGATGATGATCCCTTGCGTTGTCTTGTTCGCATTCTTCCAAAAGGAATTGATGGAAGGTATCGCCGCTATTGGTATTAAAGGTTAATAAGCGAAACGTCGCAACGTTTTTAACTTGCGGCGTATTGCCATTTAAAAAAGAAAACAAAATTTCATATTTTGTCAAGCCCCGTTTGGGTAAAGAATTAGGAGGTAAAATGAAAAAATTCATTTTTTCAATGAAAGGATTATTTGCGTTGATTGCAGCGGTATGTTTATCGTTTGCATTTGGCGGCTTGTCCCAGGTAGAAACGAACGCGGATGTCGGTAACGATATCCAAGCGAAAGTGGAACAAGTAAAAACGCAAAACGACGGCTCGATGCTGATGTTGTTCTTCAATTACGAAGGGGAATACAGCACCGACTACATGACCGCGGCTTGGTCGCCTGAATGCAATGAAACCTACCATTGGTATTTGCCGGAAGGGTTTGGTATGCCTGAGGAAGACATTGCCAAATATGAAAGCCGCGGCGGTCAACTTGCTTACGAGGATAGAGATAAATATAATATGCCCAACGCAGTTTTGGATAAAAATTTAGACGCGTACAACTTGGGCGAATATATTTTGATTGATGGTAAACCGTTGAATACGTACAATTACAGCTTGGTTGCCAATAGATGGACGCTGGTACATACGTTGTCCATTGAACTCAATGGTTCGACGGCATTTGCAGGCGTAACCGAGTTGCAAATCAAAGCAGGCTGTACGTTGCCTACGCTTACCTATTCCTATTTCGGGGAAGGCGAACCTTCCGCCCTCGTGATTGAGGAAGAACAAAACTTCCGCAACAAAAATGGCGGTTGGGTAAAGGTGTACCCCTTTGCAGGGTATGAAAAAGGCGTAGAGTATGATGCTACGGAGCAGTTCCTTTACAGCAGACAATCCACGGCGAACTTCTACGGTTATACCGAGGCTTACACCTGCGAATTTACGGATGCATTGAACCGTTATTATCAGGAAGACGGCATTTCCCTTGCTTCTACGTCGGATACGGTGAAGGGAAGCTTGCTCATTTACGATTTCGTGAATCCAATTAACGCAAACGAATTTAGCACCATCAATTTGTGTCTCTTCAGCCACGCAGCGCGTACCTTTGTATCCTACAATGCATACAACGTGACGGCAAGCAGTAAGGGCATGGTGGTAGAAAGCCTTAGTAAATCGGGCGGTTTTACCGTGATTACCTTGCAAAGCGCTTTGTACGCAAACGAAGACGGCTACATCGATCAATTGGTGTTTGAATTTACCAACGACGGTATGTTGGATAAGCCCAACGAAAACCATATGTTCCTTGCGTATTTCAGCTTTGGCGATTTTAACGTCAATACGATTGTATATGACAAATCGTTCATCATCCAGGATAATGATACCTATTATGATTTGACCTTGCGTTTCAATAAGAAGGGTGAATTTAGTGGTGATGAGGCGTTGGATACCTCGAAAGTATTGATTAATGGTGTTAGCGTTGACGAAATCAATAAAAATGGCACGTATGCAGTAGCAAACTGGATGGTTCTTTCGGGGATTTATCACATCAACGTGCGCTTGGATAAAGCATATCAAGGTCCTGGTCAATTTAAAAACGTTGATTTGGAATATACGGGTAGCAAGTTTACGGTAGAAAAAGGCCTTGTGTTCCCCAACGGCGATTTGTTGGATAGAACATATACCTGCAACATCTATCAAGGGGAAGCCTTTGTTGATTACGAGTTCATTAAGGAATATAAAGATACGAAAGTAACGGATGTAGAACTCTTTATTGATAAGATATCCGCGGACAACCTGCATTTCTACGTAATTTTCAACCAAAAGCTTTGCTCGCAGACCTATTTCCATGCAGATCAAAGAGAAACGTGGAGAGAAACGGCGCTTCGTGATTACGGCGCATACGACCCCGATTTTGCGAAGGTTTATCTTGCAGGTGGCTTTAAATCCTCCTTGTTGGATAACGTGATGATTAACGGTAAAACGCTTGCTGAATGGCACGCAATCGACTTGTACGAAACATGTATTTTCGTGCATTACGCGCAAGCATCCGAATTTACCTTGGATGTTTCCATTGACTCGAGATCGGAAATTTATGCACAATTATTGCCCTTGTTTGAAGCAGGTAATGGTATTTCTATCACGGTAAAGAGCGGGATGAAATTCCCTACTGCAATCAAGACGAGTGAAGACGTAGAATATATTTTGAAAGACGGACGTATGGTGACCAACACCACGGCAAGCGAAGTAGAGGTATTCTATGACGGTAAAGCCGTAGCAGACGGTGACGTATTGAAGTTGAACACCCCTGCGTTGGAAAGCGGTATTTACGTGAAGGGTACCACCGACTACGAAGTATCCAAGACGGTAGAAGGGAACAAGACGACGTTTGTGGTAACGGTAGAGGGCGAAACGATCACGTTTAGCGTAGAACAAGACATTACGGAGTTGGATCCTGTTGATAAGCAGGTAGATAATACGGACGATGATCAAGGCGGCTTGGGTTGCGGTTCGGTGATTTCGGGCGGCTTGATGGGCGGTATGGCAATGCTTGCGTTTGGCGCAGCGATGATGTTAAGGAGGAAGAGCGATGAATAAAATTAATAAATTTTTATGCGGCGGTATGGCGGCGCTTACCTTCCTTTCGGTAGGCGTTGGCTGTGTAGGTGGCAATGGCTCTAGCGCTGGCAACAGCGGTGGCCAAGGCGTAATTTCTTACGTGCCTGTTGATTATACCTACGAAAAGCAGAGTGATCACCTTGTACATTTCTCTAGCTCGGATCCTAGCTTAGACTTCTTCTTGAATGACTATTTTAAAAGACACGCTGGTAGCATTTATGAAGATGGTAAAGACCAAAAGGTAAGCAGTGTATCGGCAGGTGTTACGGCGCAGCAATTCTTCTGGCAGGAATGGATGTCTTTGGCATATTATCCCATTACCAGCACGCAGGATGACAGCATTGACCGTATTGCAGGGCTTAGAAAGTTGCTTTCGGGCGTACCTGTTGATAGATACGGCTACGTATGGCAAGAAAGTGATTTCGTGCGTTCCGCATTGTCCGATTTGGGCAGCGGTGAACACCGTATGGGTTGGCCTTTCCCGACCAGCGCGCACTCTGGCGGTATGTCGAGAAGCTGGGATTTCAATGGTAAGGATGCAACAAATTGGAGCAGTAATATCGGTGCAACGCTTGCAAACGGGCTCTTCTCCGCCTCGGTAGAAGCGGCGGTGGATAAAGTAGAATTCACCTCGCCCGTACCTGCAAACGATACGGAAGAAATTTGCGCGTATTACAGCCCGTTGCTTGAAATCGACGTACGTATGTACACCGCGAATGCGGACGATATTGAAGACATTTACGTTTGGTACACGACCGCGGAAGAACCGAATTGGAGCGAGGATAAAAAGGTTTCTGTCAATGAAAAAGCCTTTATTGCCTACGATTATACGCCTATTTACGAACACATGATTTTCTTGCCTATGTATGCGGAAGAAAAATGGAATTCGGACAAGGATTTGACCTCGTATATCCGTCAAATCAAGGTGGAAATCGTACCCAAAGAAGGGAGAACCCTCACGGGTAAATTTGGTTTGAGCTACGTTCGCTCCACCTTTGATACAAGACACGTAAACAACAACTCGTTGTTGATTTCGTCTTTGCGTCAGGATTACGATTACACGGGCGATATGGACTACTTAAAGGAAAATATCACGCGTGCGCGTAAAGCGATGAATTTTTATATGCAAATGTACGATGAAAGCCGTCATTTGAACAATCAAAGCTACTTGGTAGGGCATGATTCGGATAAGACTTCGTCGTACGAATCGGACCGCGATGCAATGAGCCTTGGTAACGGCTACTGGGATATTTCCTTTATGCCTAAATACGACTTCCAGTCGAATATGTATTTCCATCAGGCGTTGGTAGATTTGGCGTATTTGGAAAACATTTTGGAAGCAAACGGAGAGAGTGTGGACAAATCGTTGGCAACGGTTATGACCGCGGATAGACAGTTTAACCGTGGTACCAGCCCGTACAACTACGATGCGGAAAGCTTAGCGTCCATCGCAAACGACGTCTTGACGGAGCTTCGTAAACCCGTCAACGAAACGGATAAAACTGGGTTCTGGAACGAAGAAACAGGGCGTTTTGTGGCAGGGTATGCGCATGCGGAAGATAGATGGTACGACTATGGTTATACCATGTGGAATATGGAAGCGATCTATTACGGTATCGCAACCGACGAACAGGC
Source organism: Clostridia bacterium (assembly GCA_017504735.1). The sequence continues at coordinate 6,307 of JAFVQP010000134.1, forward strand.
AACGTCGATTATGGACTGGATAAGCGGTAAGCGTATCGTTGAGAAGGATAAATATGGTTCGCAGGGCGAAGATATCTACTACTTCGAATTCGCTCCCAGAGTAAACACCTACACCGTAGAAGATCAAGACGATTTGTCGATGTTCACGGGCTTCTGGGCGGACCAGAAAAACGTTACGTACGGCGAAGTGCAAGTACAAAACGGTGGCGCGATCATGTATACGACTTTCTACGATTTGATGAGCCGTATCCAAACGTATGGCGCTGACGATGCGTACAACCGTTTGACGACGATTAAAAATTGGTACAAGGACGTTTACGATTGGTATGTAGAAAGTGATAACTACAACACCCACCCCGATCGTTTCTATTGGGATTATTACTGTAAGGGCGCTTGGGAAAACCCTGAAAACAAGACCTACATTCCTCAAAACGGTATCAAGGGTACGCAGGAAAGAAATGATGGCGGCGGCATCGTTGGTATCGACGGGGAATTCCTTGAATCGATTTTGCCCGTTGCGGCGGTTACTTACGGGTTCTTCGGCGTTGAGTCTTTGGACGGTAAAACGATACGCGTACAACCCAACTTACCTCAGCAGTTGCAGTATTGGTGCGTAGAAAACTTTGCGTTTAACAATGTAAAATACGACTTAACCATCTTTGATAACGCGGTAATGGTCAATTCGGTACGCGGCGATTGCGCAGGCTTGAACATGCAGGTTGTTTTGAATGCGCCTAAGAGCGGTCAAAAAGTGTATGTAAATGGTAAAGAAACCAGCCGTTATACGTTAAAAGACGGCAAAGTGTACGTGACCCTTCCTTTGGAAGCTGTTACCGTACAAGTACAGTAAAAAAATCGGCAACGATTTAATATATTGAAAAGGAGAAAAAGTATGGGAAAGACAATTATGTCGAAAATCAAGTGGTTGCTTGCCTTGTGCGCGGTGACGGTGCTTGCCCTTGTAGGCGGTATCTTCTCATTGAACACGAAAGCGGAAGCCAAAGCGGAAGAATCGATTACCATCACGCAGGTACAGTTCCGTACCAGCGGGGAAAATTGTTACTTCTTCCTTCGTATGGATGGGCAAACGGACTACGCAGAGCTCAACCAATGGCATGATCCTTCCATGATCACCAACACCAACATTTTAGATAAAGTACACCTTTATTTCTTGGATGGTTCGGCAACGTTGTGTGAGGCTTGGACGGGCACAAACTGTGGTACGTACATTTGGGGTGAAACCCACGCGTTGGTATTCCCTATGCAAGCGGAATATAAGTCGAATATGGGCACCGGCGCAAGAATTGATGCTGGCGCTGAAATCCCTATGCTCGACGGCACGAAGAAGGTAACTTCGGTTACGAGAACGTTCTGGAGTACGCATAATACCGCGGATAATGCTATTGGCAACTACACGGACGGTTACAATACGATTTCGACATCAATTGCGAAATTACACCTTCGCGGTATGATCAATATCGGCCTTGGCGAAGGTAACGACTGGGTGAAAGGCGAAGGTAGAACGGACAGCCTTCCCACGCAGGTACCCGATAAAAATGGCTCGACGGAACATTCTGGTACGTATTGGCGTAAAATGCTTGCTTGCAACTTCCTTGGTAAAGTGAA
>JAFVQP010000135.1 GCA_017504735.1 Clostridia bacterium
GTAAAAAGGGTCTGCTCGCCCGAAGCAATATCGATGTAAAAGTTTGCACCGCTTGAGAGCATTTCCACCTCAATATTCTCCATTTCCAAGAACGCTGCCGCCGCAGGGAAAGCCTTTTGGATATACTCGTAAATACGTTTTTGCAACCCTTCCGCATCGGGTACACGTTTCACAATTTTTACGCGCGCGGAAAAGTTTTCAGGTAAATATTCTTCCGAAATTGCGCGCGCCGCCGCTTCATCTCTTACGGTATAGGTTTTATCCGTCACCAAGAAAAACTCTGCAGTGCTATCCTTTTTCGATACGGTAATCCCACACAAAATCGCATTTTTTAAACCATCAATCGCACGGATTTCCGCCAAATATTCGCTTAACCTATTCGCCATCTAACAACAACCTTATTTCCTTAAAAAATTCTTCTTCCGCATTTTCAACGGCTACCTTCTTGAACGGCTCGCCCTTTTTAAAAATCAAGCAAGAGCCTTTGCCGCCCGCAATCCCAAGGTCAGCGTCTTTCGCCTCCCCAGGCCCATTTACCACACAACCCATCACCGCGATTTTCGCCGATTTTTTGTAAGGCCGTACAAAGTCGGTTACTTTCTCCGCAAGCGCCATACTTTCCCACGCGCATCTTCCGCAAGTAGGACAAGCTACCACCTCGACAAATTTCTCATCCAACCCGCACGCACGCAAAATATTCTTTGCCGCATACACTTCCTTGACAGGGTTGTCAGTCAAGGAAACACGAATGGTATCCCCAATACCATTGAGCAGTAAGCTACCGATCCCCACCGCACTTTTTACAATGCCAGCTTCCGTCGTACCAGCTTCCGTAACGCCAAGGTGTAAAGGGTAAGAAGTACGATTTGCCAATACCGTGTACGCGTCCACCGTCAATTTTACGTCGGATGCCTTCACCGAAATGACGATATCATTGACCCCAAACTTTTCCAAAATTCCTACGTTATAAAGCGCGCTTTCGACCAATGCGTTGGCGCTCCTACCATACTTTTCAAGGAAATGTTTTTCAATACTTCCCGTGTTTGAGCCTACACGGACAGGGATATTGTGCGCCTTTACGCAATCGGCAACGTACTTGATTTCCGCTTCACCGCCAATATTACCAGGATTGATACGCACCTTGTCCGCGCCGCTTTCAATCGCCATCACCGCAAGCTTTGGTGAAAAGTGAATATCCGCCACCAAGGGGATATGTATTTGCTCTTTCACCGCACGGATCGCAAGTGCGTCCGCCTCATCCGAAACTGCCACGCGGATAATTTCACACCCTGCTTTCTCAAGCGCGAAAATTTGCGCCACCGTCTTACCTAAGTCGGCAGTTTTCGTTGTTGTCATGGATTGAATTTTTACCCCCGAACCGCCGCCAAGCGCAACACCGCCAACGGATAAGAGTTTCGTCTTTTGATTGTGCATAAACCACCTCAAAAAGAATGTATTATCTAAGAATTTTGCGTAAACGACCAAAACGAAACGTAAGCCCATTTACCAACTACTACGCACCCCGTTAGGCGGCGTAGATGCGAGCAAGACAAGAAGGGCGCGGCTTTGTTGCAGGGAGTGTACATAGACGTACACAACCAAAACAAAACGTAAGCCCGACGAAGTATTGCGACGTATATCCGCCGCCTTCTTTACTTTTTCATCATCTGCTTCAACTCCGCCATAAACGACGACAAATCCTTAAACGAGCGATAAACGGAAGCGTAGCGGACGTAGGAAACCTCATCCACCTTTTTCAAGCGTTCCATTACCATTTCCCCGATTTCCTTGCTGGTAATTTCACTCTCCATACTGTTATAGACCTGCTTAGAAATATCGGACACCATCTCGTCAATTACCTGCATCGGCACAGGGCGTTTTTCGCACGATTTAATGATACCGTTGCGCACCTTTTCCGCATTATAGGATTGACGGGTCCCATTATTTTTCACCACCAAAACAGGGGAAAATTCTATGGTTTCATAGGTAGTAAAACGCCGACCACAGCCCGTACATTCGCGACGGCGACGAATTGCATTATCTTCTTCTGCCGCACGAGAATCCACCACTTTACTTTCCGTACAATTACAATAAAGACACTTCATTTTTCATCCTCATCTCGTACATGGTACGCTCTTTTGCATTTTTATCAATATACCTTAGAAGTTGCGGACGATAAAATCATCCATATCGCCACCGTTATTTTTCCACATCATTTCGCAGTATTTTTCCTGCTCATCGCTGGATCCGCCTTTCCATAATTGCATTACGTCCGTTTCGTTATTTTTTAAGTTATAACGCATAAGGCGGTATGCATAGGTTGTTCGGTTGTTTATGGTGGTTAAAGCCACTTTTTCAATATAGTACGCATAATCGCCACAGACAACGTCCGTCGCCCAAGCCGCACAAACGTCCTTCGCCTTATTGTATTCCTCTTGCTTAATCTCTTGAGGGCCGTCCTTATTTAAGCCAAGCTTATACGTTTTGGATTGATACCCACCATTACTGCAGCCTGCGGCGCTTTCATACCATTCCAACGCAAGATACAGTTCCCCATTCGCAGCCCCGCGAACGCTTTGCAAGCCCATTCCGTCAAAGGTATATTTTTCTGCCGCTTTTACTTCTCCCGTGGAATATACAATTTGATACACAGCGCCGTCACTCTTCAATACGCCTTCCTGCTCGGTTGCCGTTTCAAAGAAACCACCTTTCACCATGTATTTCACTTTTTCATATTCATAAGTGATAAAATATTCGCCGTTCGGGATTTCCACCCATTCTACATATTTATCACCTTGATAGAGGGAGGTAAGCTTATTCGTATCAAGGTTGTAAAATTCCACTTTACTCAATCTTTCGCCTTGATAGGTTTCAGGGGCAGTTCCATCTGCTAGCTTGTAGGTTTTTAACAGCAAGCCTTTCACCCCGTTTTTCTCAACGAATTCGTATTCAACGTACACCTCGTCGTTATCAAAGGTGCAAACCTCTACCCCTTCTTCCATACCAAAGGTAATGTAGTAAAGAGTTACCTCATTCGTCGCCGAGCTTGTTTCAAGCTTTGTGTAATATTCGTCGCTTATACGAGAATAGCCATACCCCGCAAACAACACTTCTTCTTTAAACGTGCCATCGTAATCTATGGTGAAATAAACGCTTTGATACCCCGTTTGCTCCATCCCATATTCGTCAACGGTAAGCGTTTGTCTTTGTCCATACAACAAAATGCCATCATTTTCATAAACCTTTTCAATCGAATAGGGTTGATATATATACGTAACCCCCTCTTCGGGCTGATAGCTATGCTCTACCATTAAAAGCTCCTGCGCCGCATTTTCTACATCATACGCCACCAAGCAAGCCTTCCCAATCTCTAAATTTAAACACAAATAGATGGTATCTTCCACGATTTGAGAATCAGCACAACCGCTCACCACACAGGTTTGCCCGTCCACAACGACGTCTTTGACAAGATATTCCCCCATCTCACCCGTCGTCCTACTGCGTACGTTGCCATGATATATGTAATAATTATCCCAGGCGCCGTATTCTTCAGGCACAAGATTGTCAAAACTTTGATGAATTTGACAACCAGCGCCAAACATACAAAAAGCCAAAACTCCTGCCACCGTCATCATCATTTTTTTCTTCATTGTTTTTCCTCCTTAGATATTCAACGCATACATGGTATGCTTATTCAATTCTTTTTACCCTTTCTTTTGCGGATTTCCGCAACCTCTTTTTCATACCCATTTCCACTAGGAACGTAGTAAATTTTATCCTTCAGCGAATCAGGTAAATACTGCTGTTCTACGTATCCGCCGTAATCATGGGGATACTTATACGCCTTACTCATTGCCTTATCCTCAGGGCTTGCCTTCGAATTATCTTTGAGATAAGGCGGTATATTGTCATCACGCACCTCGTGTGCGTCTTGTACAGCCGCGTACATTGCATTGACAACCGAATTACTCTTATCCGCTTCACAAACGTAAATAATCGCTTCCGCCAAAGGAATACGCGCTTCAGGATACCCAATTTTTTCCAACGCGTACATTGCCGAAGTTGCAATTTGTAACGCCCTAGGATCCGCCATACCAACGTCCTCCGCCGAATGCACGACCAAACGTCTTGCAACAAGCATCGGATCGCAACCGCCTTCCAGTAAGCGCATTGCGTAATACAACGCCGCGTTGGCATCACTGCCGCGCAAGGATTTGCAAAATGCCGAAAGAAAATCGTAGTACGAATCTTGATTATACGACAACGCCTTGCGTTGAATAGATTGTTCCGCATCCGACAAGGTAATATGGATATTTCCGTCGGAATTGGGGTTGGTTGTTAGCGCCGCAAGTTCCAACGCATTATACGCCGTACGCAAATCCCCGCCTGCCATGTTGGCTATATGCAAAAGGGCCTCTTCATCTGCTACGATATTTTTCTTGCCTAACCCCTTATGTCTATTTTTTAACGCCGCCTTTAACGCCCCAATGATATCCTCATCCGTCAAATGCTTAAATTCAAACACCCGACAGCGTGATACGATTGCAGGGGTCATCGACGCATAAGGATTTTCCGTCGTAGAACCGATAAAGATGATTGTGCCCTGTTCAATCGCAGGAAGCAAGGAATCGCTTTGCGTCTTGTTAAAACGGTGACATTCGTCTAACAGCAAATAGGTGCGTTTGCCTAACATCTTAAGGTTATTTCTCGCCTCTTCCACTGCCTTTTTAACGTCCGCAACGCCTGCGTTTACAGCGTTCAACTTAACAAATTCCCCATTCGTGCGTAAGGCAATAATGTTCGCAAGGGTAGTCTTACCGCACCCTGGAGGGCCCCAAAAGATACAACTACCCAAACGATCGGTTGCAATCGCACGGCGAAGGAGCGAACCTTCCGCAACAATGTGCTTTTGCCCGATAAATTCATCCAGCGAATTTGCACGCATACGCTCCGCAAGCGGTTTTGCCGTTTCTTCGTGATTGTTAAAATCAAATAAATCCATACTTTACTCTTTTAACGCCTTTTTTATTTCCGCTACGTTGGCTTTTCCCAATTCGTAGCCCACTTCATACGCTTCTCTGATTTGTTTCAAGGAATATTGGCTCATATCTCCCAAGTCGGGTTCCAACCAAAAGTCAATATCCTTTTTATGCTTTACATGATATGCCTTCGTGCGGTGATTATCCATAATATCAAAAGTTTCAAGGGATACCCCAAGCGGCCCTGAGACTTTTTCGCTGGCATTTCGCCAACCGAGTACGTCCACCGCAACCACAACGTCTGCGCCCATTTTCTTAACACGCATTGCAGGAACTCGTTCCAAAACGCCACCGTCAATCAAGCGTTTATCACCCATTACCACAGGTGGAAATACTGCAGGAATAGAGGAAGACGCAACAATTGCATCCACTACGCTCCCTTCGGAAAACTCGACCACTTCCTGTTTCACCATATCTACCGCAACGCAATGAAAAGGAATCTTTAAATCCGCAAACGTGATTTCTCCAAGATGTTTAACGATTTGGTTACGCATCTTCGTATTTCCAAAGACCCCACCCTTTTGTTTCGCAGGTGTAATCAAATCCAATAGGCGTAATTTAAAGACAGCCTCGCGCATCGTTTCCAACGAAACGCCTGCCGCATAAGCACCGCCAACCACCGACCCCATAGAGGCACCCACAATATAGTCTATCCGAACGTTTGACTCCTCAAGAGCCTGTAAAAAACCTATATGCGCCACGCCTCGACTACCGCCTGCGCCCAACGCTAAACCAAGCTTTTTCATCATTTTTTCCTCACTTTTTTACAATATGTAGCCACCAGGTATGCGTTGACTTACTATTTAGTATATCCTACAGCGTTTATCGTCAACCTTATATTTGCTGGTTGGTACGCAAAACGTCATACTTGTAAGGAACACATATCACCATTACATCTGCTCAGCAATATCGTACAGTAACCTTTCAGTAGCTTCCCAGCCCAAACAAGGATCGGTAATCGATTGCCCAAACACTTCATCACGCGGCTGATTGCCTTCCACCAAAAAGCTTTCAATCATAAGCCCTTTGACGATCTTTTTAAAATCCTTATCCGTTTGACGATTGCGCATTATCTCGTGCGCAATTGCAACCTGCTGGTCAAATTTCTTACCCGAATTGGAATGATTGGTATCAATCAAAATCGCAGGATTTTGCAACCTGCTTTCCTTGTAAATTTCCGCCAACTGCATTACCGATTCGTGGTGAAAGTTTGGCACGTCCATCCCAAGATCATTTACACTGCCTCGCAAAATGGCGTGCGCATAGGGATTGCCATTCGATTTTACCTGATAATCCCCATATTTAAAAACTTGTGGACTTTGCGCTGCAAAAATCGAATCTGCCAACGCAAAAAGATTACCACTCATCGGATTTTTTAAGCCCACGGGCATATCAACGCCACTTGCAACCTGTCGATGAAAAGGATTTTCCACGCTCCTTGCCCCCACCGCATAATAGGAAAGCAAATCTTCCACATAGGGTATATTTTCAGGATAGAGCATTTCGTCCGCCGCCGTCAACCCCGACTGTTGAATTGCCGCAAGATGCAAATCGCGAATTTTACGAATTCCGCGTACAATATCCGCCGCCGCCTCAGGTTCGGGTTGTAAAAACATTCCTTGATAGCCCACAGTGTGGTTGATTTTGTGTTGACATTCGAGCCTCTACCCGCAGATTGCAGTAGTTTTGA
>JAFVQP010000136.1 GCA_017504735.1 Clostridia bacterium
ATCAAATACTTTGATAAATTCACCACCGATAATTTTACGCTTTTTCTCGGGTTCTTCCACACCTGCAAGCAAGCCCAAGAAACGTTCGGTTGCATCCACGTAAATCAGGTTTGCGTCCAACTGCTTTTGAAATACTTCGACAACCTGCTCGCTTTCGCCCTTTCTCATCAAACCGTGGTTTACGTGTACACAAACGAGTTGTTTGCCCACAGCTTTAATCAAAAGCGCCGCAACTACGGACGAGTCAACGCCGCCCGACAATGCCAACAATACTTTCTTATCGCCTACTTGCGCGCGGATTTCCGCAACTTGCTCTGCGATAAATTCGTCGGCAAGTGCTTTGGTGTTAATACGCGCCATGGTTTCAGGTCTTACATTGTTTTCCATATTCTTTATTCTCCTTTAGTGTTGCGAATAGTTAGGTGCTTCCTTGCTGATAGAAATATCGTGAGGGTGGCTTTCTACCAAGCTTGCGTTGGTGATACGAACGAATTCGGAGCTGGTACGAAGTTCTTCAATCGTTGCTTTACCGCAATACCCCATACCTGCACGCAAACCGCCCTTCATCTGGTAAATAACGTCCGCTACGCTGCCACGGTAAGGCACGCGGCCTTCCACCCCTTCGGGAACGAATTTCTTTTGACCTTCTTGGAAGTATCTATCGTTGCTGCCTGCCGCCATTGCGCCGAGCGAGCCCATACCTCTATATACCTTATAGCTTCTACCTTGGTAAAGTTCTACTTCACCAGGGCTTTCCAGCGTACCTGCAAGAAGCGAGCCGACCATCGCCGCGCTGCCGCCTGCCGCCAACGCTTTTACGATGTCGCCGCTGTACTTGATACCGCCGTCCGCAATAATGCGCTTGCCGAACTTGTCCGCCATCTCCGCACAATCCATAACCGCCGTCAACTGAGGCACGCCGATACCTGCTACGATACGGGTGGTACAAATCGAACCAGGGCCGATACCTACCTTTACAACGTCCGCGCCCGATTTAATCAACGCTTCCGTTGCAGCCGCCGTTGCTACGTTACCCGCAATCAAGGTAATGTTGGGGAATTTTGCCTTAATTTCTTCCACTTTCTTCAATACGCCAGCCGAATGTCCGTGTGCGGTATCAATCGCAATAACGTCCGCACGAGCTTCAATCAACGCCGCAATACGGTCCATCGTGTTCGCCGCCGTACCAACAGCCGCACCAACCAACAATCTACCATTGGCATCCCTTGCGGAGTTGGGGTATTGAATGGATTTTTCAATATCCTTAATCGTGATAAGGCCTTTCAAATAACCGTCTTTATCTACGATAGGCAATTTTTCAATTCTATGTTTACCGAGAATCTTTTGTGCATCGTCAAGCGAAGTGCCTTCGGGTGCAGTTACCAAGCCCTCTTTGGTCATAATGTTGGAAATGGGCTGGTCGTAATTATTTTCAAAGCGCAAATCACGGTTGGTCAAAATACCAACGAGCTTACCGCCTTCCGTAATGGGCACACCGCTAATACGGTATTTTTCCATCAACGCAAGCGCATCTCTAACCGAGTTATTAGGGGCAAGGAAGAACGGATCGGTAATAACACCGTGTTCACTGCGTTTTACCTTATCAACGTGCGAAGCCTGCTCTTCAATCGACATATTCTTGTGGATAATGCCAAGACCGCCTTCGCGCGCCATGGCAATTGCCATACGGCTTTCCGTAACTGTATCCATCGCCGCGCTGATTAAAGGCAAGTTCAGCTTAATTTTATCGCTTAACTGCGTTCTCAAATCCACGTCCGCAGGCAAAACGTTCGATGCCTGTGGAATCAACAACACGTCATCAAACGTCAATGCTTCTTTCACAATTCTGCTGCTCATAAGTATTTCACCTCTTTTTTAAAGATTTTTAGCTTAATTATAAACAAAATGGACGAACTCCGCTATTCACGAAGCTTCATCCATTTATTTGCTCATCAACGCAAGTATTTTGTCAAACTCCGCTTTTTCCCCATCTGCGAAAGTCGACGCTTGCTGCTCTTCCATTTTTCCCTTAATCATATCAACCGTTTCTTGGTCGCCATTTGTTACAGCTGCGTAGAACACAGCGATTGCCGCATTATCGAGCGGAAACCCGCCTTTCAACGTGTCAAAGGCGTAATTGACCGATTCCGCTTTTTTTCCTTGCTGATATTTTGCAACAGCAATCTTTCCGTACAAGAAATCTTCATATTTTTTGGTTTCACTAGACAAAGTTGCTTGTTTTTCCGCGCAATACTGCGTGAAGTATTGTTCATCCTTCGTCAATTCTTCGCCGCACGATTCAATCTTTTCCTGGTTGTCACTGCCGATAGCGACTTCCATTGCATACGCCATATAGTAGGGATCTGCAAACCAATCGTATGCACGTTCCGCATAACGGATGCTCGTTTTGTCTTGACCGAAGTCGTAACTAAGCTCCATCATCGTGGAGGGAAACGCCAGCGAAAGCATACCAAACATAAACGCAAACAGTAAAACAATTGCTGAAAACGTACTGATAAAAGCTTTTACAATCACTTTATCTACGCGCATATAATATCCCTCCTATTTTATTTGTTCTATTGTAGCACATTCAAAGCAAAAAATCAACTGTATAAACAAAAATTATTGGGTATGTTTTTAAGTTTTTTTTAATATAATGAGGTATGGAAATTCGTTTTAAGCATTCTCGTTCATTTTTCAATGCCCTCACCTCACTTTTTAAAAGCTTTTTACTCCTTATTACCTTGCTCATCATCGCCTTCTTTAGCGGATGTAAAAAGGAGGTGGACTACCTACCCTACGTATCGGAATTACGTAGCAATATCCTGCTTGCAAAAACAAACGATTTTTCCTTGCGGATTTATGCTGTAAATAAGGAAAACCCCTATTCCCCCGACGGCATCCCTCACGAATGCAATACCCGCGTTGAGGTGTATTTAGTTGCCCCTGAAGGGAATGCGGATTGTCATCTTTATTTTACGCTTGACGGGCAGGAATACGGCGGCGAAATGTCTTATGATAACGTCAAGGCGGAATATTTTTATGCCTGCACTTTAGACGTTTCTAAAGTGGAAACGCTACCTTGCCGCATTGAATATGGCAAACAAAGTCTAGAACTAAGCGCCCGCTCCATTTGCCAGGCAAACACCCTTTCCGCACAGGAAATTTTGAATAAATTAAAAAGGGTTGAAGGAGAGCTTTTTGAAAGCCTCACCGATAAATACGGCTTTGCAGGGGAAATCTATATCCGCCTTATTTACGAAGAAAATCCCTATTATTATATAGGAATTATCGATAAAAATGGTAAAATCAACGCCTTTTTATTAAATGCGCAAACGGGGAAATTACTTGCAAAACGCGTAACTTAAAAAAAGGTACTCCGAAACATCTCGGAGTACCTTTTTTATTATTTTAACCATAAAAAGACAAGTAAAAACATCAAAAGCATCCCTGTAAGAATGCAACCAATCATAGGCAACATTGCACGAAAGGCACCGAGCATCAAGGCGCGCTCTTCCTTTTTCGTCAATTTAGTGGGTTGACCGTTGTTTTTTGCTTTTTTATTCGGATCGTACCAACTAAAGCCCTCGACGTTCATATCCGCAACCGTCGTTTCCATATCGAGGTCGTCTATTTTCTTTCGTTTTTCTTTCTTTGCCATATCGTTCACGTTTTACTTGTTAAGTTTCTCTTCGCTATCATCCCGCCGATTGTTTAATCATACAAATGGCAAGCGCAGAAATGCCCCTCTTCCACCTCACGATATTGAGGAGTAACACTTTTACAAATCTCCATACAATGCTCACAACGGGTGTGGAATTTACACCCTGCAGGCGGATTCACGGGAGAGGGAATATCCCCCTTCAAAATCACACGATTCATCTTCACGTGGGGATTCGGCACGGGTACAGCTGAAAACAAAGCCTTGGTGTAAGGATGCAAGGTATTGTTGAAAATACGTTCCTTTGAACCGTATTCTACCAAGCTGCCCAAATACATAACGCCCACTTCGTCGGAAATATGCTTTACTACGGACAAATCATGCGAAATGAATACGTAGGTCAACCCCAAATCCCTTTGAAGTTCTTTCAGCATATTGATAATCTGTGCCTGAATGGACACGTCGAGCGCGGAAACCGGCTCGTCACATACCACCAATTTCGGTTTCAATGCCAACGCGCGCGCAATGCAAATACGTTGACGCTGACCGCCCGAAAATTCGTGCGGGTAACGATCGTAATAATGCGGCTGTAAACCGCACATTTTCATTACGTCCAATACGTAGTTCCGATACTCTTCCTTGGTCACTAATCCGTGTTCAAGCGCTGCTTCACCGATAATCGCCCCTACCGTAAGACGGGGAGAAAGACTCGCGTACGGGTCTTGGAAAATCATCTGCATATTAGGACGAAGCTTATCAAACTGCTTATCCGATAGTTTGGTTACCTCTTGACCGTCAAACCAAACCTCACCGCCGTTTGCATTATGTAAGCGTAAAATTGTACGCCCCATCGTCGTTTTACCGCAACCCGATTCCCCTACGATACCTAAAGTTTTCCCCTTCTTTAAAGAGAAGGAAACGTTATCAACTGCGTGCAAAAACTTGTTGGGTTTCCCCAAAAGGGTTCTGCCAACCACGAAGTTTTTCTTTAAGTTACGAAGTTCTAACAAAACGTCTTCCGCTGGTGCATTTGGATCACGCTCAACAATCGGCGTCATCTCTTCCTCGGTCGTTTCAGAGCTTTCATCAGGGGTAGATGTATCTACAGGCACTTGCTCGGACACAGGATTTTCCGATTGTTCAACGTCAACCGCCTCTTCCACAGAAAGAACTTCCGCATCGCCTTCTTGCGGCTTATCTTTCCTTCTTGTCAACATGTTCTGCCCCCGCATTATAGAACAGCTCTTCTAAGCTAGTTGCAAACTCGCTATGAGTGGAAACAATGTTCACTTTACAGTTGGTCAAATGCTTCATACCAAACATCGCCATGGTTGCAGGATTGCCGTTTTCTTGTGCGTCTTTGACGTTTTTCGCACGAACTTTTGCAGCCTTTTCTCTTTCTTTTGCCGCTTGAACAGCCGCTTTTGCAGCCGCTTTTGCTTCAGCTCTTGCAGCGGCTTTTTCCGCTTTCTTTGCTTTCTTCTCTGCTTTCTTAATAGCCTTTTTTTCTTTTCTCGTTAAGGGTAACTTACAATCAACAACCGCTTCCGCCACGGGAATTTCTTCCACGGGAATATCAAGGTTTTCCAAAGTTACAGGTTCTACCGTCAAAGCAGGCGTTTCTTCCACAACGGGCGCAACAGGTTCTGCTTCTGTTTCTTTAGATACAGTCGAAGCCGCTTCTTCCGAGGGAGTTGCTTCACTTGCATTAGCCGTTTCTACTTCCGCAGAAATAGGTTCTACCTCTTTTGCTTTACCCTTTGCTTTTTTCGCTTTCTTCGCAGCTTTTTCTTCAGCTTTTTTGGCTTCCTTAGCGGCTTTTTCTTCAGTTTCTTTCG
>JAFVQP010000014.1 GCA_017504735.1 Clostridia bacterium
GGCAGTAAGGATTCTGGCGGAAATCGGTGATGTAAACCGTTTTAGTAATCATAACAAACTGGCACAGTTTGCGGGAATTGTCCTTAGGATCGATACCGTTCTTTGCCGCGTAGTAGTTCTTCAAAATCGCACCGAACATTTCGTGGGGGGATTTGCAGGAAGAAAGGTGGGGGAGAAGGTCGCCGTAGTTGTATTCTGCATAGTTTACCCAACCAGGGGAACAAGAGGTAATCATAGGCAATTTGCCGCCGTTTGCCACTCTATCCAAAAGCTCGGTTGCTTCTTCCATGATGGTAAGGTCAGCCGCAAAGTTGGTGTCAAATACTTTCTTGAAACCAAGGCGTTTGAGCGCCGCAACCATTTTACCGGTAACAAGCGTACCGATGGGCATGTCGAATTCTTCACCAAGCGCCGCGCGTACAGCAGGAGCGGTTTGTACAACAACGTACTTGCCTGCCTTCATTGCCGCGTCAACCTTGTCGATTTCGGAAACTTCCATAAGCGCGCCCGTAGGGCAAACGCTTACGCATTGACCGCACAAGATACAAGGGGAGTTCGCAAAGCTTCTGTTTTCTGCAGGAGCAACGATGGTGTTGAAACCACGCTTTTCAAAGCCAAGGATACCCAAGCCGTGCGCATTTTTACATCTTGCTACACATCTACCGCAAAGGATACACTTAGAGGTATCTCTTACGATGGAAGGGGTCAATTTATCCAAAGTGGTAGGGGTTTGTTCGCCTTGATACATATCATCGCGCGCACCCGTTACCTTTGCAACATGCAAGAGTTCGCACTTGCCGTTCTTTTCACATTGCTGACAGTTTTTGTTGTGGTTGGAAAGAAGAAGCTCTACGGAAGAACGTCTAGCCGCCGTTGCTTTGGGGGAGGAAATGGTGATTTCCATGCCTTCCGCTACGGGATATACGCACGCCGCAACCAAACCTCTTGCGCCCGTTGCTTCTACCAAACATACACGGCAGGAGCCTTTGGAGCATTCGCCATTGTTAAAAGCACAAAGAGAGGGGATTTCAAAGCCGCAGCTTTTTGCCGCTTCGAGAATGGTCATACCTGCTTCTACTTCAAAAGGGAAACCTTCGATTTTAATATTTACTTTCGCCATAATCACACCTCCGCTTACTTCTTCACGATTGCCTTGAATTTACAAGTAGCAATACACATACCGCACTTCACGCACTTCGATTGGTCGATGGTGTATGCAGGCAATCTCTTGCCGGGTGCGATATAATCGGTTTTGATAAATGCATTCGTAGGACAAGCCTTTGCGCAAACACCGCAACCGAAACATTTGTCTTTTTCAATACGGTATTCCATAAGGTTCTTACATACGTGTGCAGGGCACTTCTTGTCCACGATGTGCGCTACGTATTCGTCACGGAAATGCTTCAAGGTCGACAATACGGGGTTGGGTGCCGTTTGACCCAAACCGCAAAGAGAGTTGCTCTTGATGTTTTCTGCCAATTCTTCAAGCTGTTCCAAATCGGTCATCGTTGCTTTGCCATCGGTGATTTTGGTCAAAATTTCAAGCATACGCTTCGTACCGATACGGCAGGGGGTACATTTACCGCAGGATTCGTCGCAAATGAATTCCATGTAGAATTTTGCAACGTCAACCATACAGTTGTCCTCGTCCATAACGATTGCACCGCCCGAACCCATCATCGAGCCCTTTGCAACGAGGTTATCAAAGTCAATCGCAACGTCCAAATCTTCTTCCGTCAAGCAACCGCCCGAAGGACCGCCCGTTTGGATTGCTTTGAATTTCTTACCATCGGGGATACCGCCGCCAATGTCGTAGATCAATTCACGCAAGGTCGTACCCATGGGGATTTCTACAAGACC
>JAFVQP010000137.1 GCA_017504735.1 Clostridia bacterium
GAACCCATCGCCGTCCAAAAGATACATATCCGCCACCTCATACTCCATATTGGTATAAAGCCCTTTCACAAAAGAAAGGAAGGCTTTGGGGGTGTAGCGTTCTTGAAACATACCCGAAGTGTCTTTTTTGTATTTTTTGTAAAAATGTTCAATACATTTGAGATGGCTGGCTATTTGCACACCGACACCTTCTACCGTTTGCAATTCCTCTAAAGACGCGGTAAGCGCATCCTCCACCGTACCGAAACGCTGAATGATACGATGCGCAATTTCATTGGTGTTACGGCGAGGTTGCATCCCAAACAGCAACGTTTCCAACCACTCGTGCTCCGCCAATGCATCTTGTTTTAATTTCTTGTACATCCGTTGACGATGCCCTCCGTGTATTTTTTTCTCCATCTCTTCCTTTTCACCTCATTTATAATGGTATTGTAGCACACTTTTCAAAAAATGTCAAAGGGGCGGCCTGAAAAAAAATATTTTTTTCATATTCCCCCTCTATTTTGTTTACCAAACGGAAAAAATTGTGTATAATAATAATGTATGATCCTAAAATAGGAAGGAAAAATCTAATGGAAAACGTAATGCAAAAATATTTTGACCAAATCGTTGAATCTACGGTGGAAATCTTAAAGTTTGATTCCTCGTTGAAACCTGCGGAAGAAGGTTGCCCTTTCGGTAAAGAAGCGGCAGACTGCTTACAATACTTTTTAAAGCTCGCGGAAGATATGGGCTTTGAAACGAACAACTACGACAACTACGTCGGTGAAGTTGTATTCGGCGAAGGGGAAGATTTTGCCATCCTTGCCCACCTTGACGTTGTGCCTGCGGGCAGCGGTTGGAAATACCCTCCCTTTGGCGGCGTTATCAACGATGATATTTCCGACGGCGGCGTTGCCGGTAAGAAAATTTGGGGGCGCGGCGCAATGGACGATAAAACCCCTGCCATCGTATGTTTGTATGCTTTGAAAGCATTGAAGGACGAAGGCATTATGCCCAACCGCACCATCAAGTTGATTGTTGGTTGCAACGAAGAAGCTGGTTGGAAGTGCATTGAACATTATAACCAGGTTGCAAAAATGCCCAAGGAAGGTTTTACCCCCGACGCGAACTTCCCCGTGATTTATGCGGAGAAAGGTATCTTGCATTTTACCGCGTCTTTCCCCATCAACGAGGCACCCATGTCCGCGTTGAAGGCAGGCGAACGTGTAAATATGGTATGCGACAGCGCAACCGCAATTTTGACAAGAAAGGCAGGCGGTAAGCTTGTACATTACGAAAACCCCATCAAGGGTACCCGCCTTTCCTATGATAACACGACCAATATTTTGCGCGTGGATGGTAAGTCGGCGCACGGCTCCACGCCCGAACTCGGGGCGAACGCCTTGCAGGCACTCCTTTACTTCCTTTCCACCTTTAACGAAGATTGCAAAAAAGCATACGATATGCTGTTTGACGACGTAACAGGTTTGAAAGCATTGGAAGATGAAACGGGCAAGTTGACCATGTCGCCCGATATGGCAACCTTCGAAAACGGAGTTTTGAAAATTACCACGGATATCCGTTTCCCCGCTACTTTACCTTTGGAAACGGTAACCGCAAAGTTGGATGCATTTGGCGTTGAATACACCATCAATAATTACCAGCCCCCCATCTTTAACGACCCGAATGGCAAGTTAATCTCAACCCTGGTAGGGGTCTACAATGAAATTACAGGTAAAAATGAAGTTCCCATCGCCATCGGCGGAGGCACGTATGCAAGAGCGCTTGAAAACGGTTGCGCGTTTGGCCCTGAGCTTTGTGATGAAGAAGCAACCATTCACCAAGCGAACGAATACGTAACCTTTGAACGCATCGAATTGATGAGCAACGTATATTATGGCGCCATCAAGGCAATTTGCACCGCAGAACAACAAACCTTCGCAATCGCCGAAGATAACTTTGCTCCCGACGAAGAACCCGTTGATGAACCTGTTGTTCCTCAAAATAAAACCAGCATCCTCACCTTTAAAATGGTTTGGCGTAAAAAATAATGAAGCAATAGAAAAAACCTGCAACGATTGTTGCAGGTTTTTTTTACACTTTTACTCTAAAGCTTTGAGATAGGAAGATGCGCCGCCGACCACCAAACGACAAATGTCCAAGGTGAAATCCTCTATCGATTCCTTTTGCCCCGCATTGAACCAATGCCTATACGCCACGTAGACACCCAACGTAATATATTCCGCTACAACGGCAATTTTGTCCTCAGGATAGGAATCAATGCGAGCCAAAACCTGTTTTACTAGTTCCCTTAAATGCACTACCAGTCTTGGAGATACGCGTGCGTGTTCTATGCGCATCAACAACGAATAGATTTCCTCGCGTTTTTTCAAAATTTGCGCCAATTCCAAGAAGATGTCTTGCACGTTGCCGTTTACAAAGTCAAATCGTTCGATGGCAACCGCAAAATCTTGCATCAACTCATCTTCAAGCTCGTCCAAGATATCATATACACCATTATAATAATTATAGACGGTTTTTCTATCCACGTCCGCATTGTCTGCAATTTCCTTTACGGAAATTTTATCTAACCCTTTTACCGCAAGCAATTTTAAAAAAGCATTGCGAATAGATTTTTTCGTGCGCAACACCCTTCGATCTTGTTTCTTTACCAATTCTTCCATTTTTTGCCTCTTGTAAATTTTCGCATTGTGTATATTATACCACTAGTGTGGAATAAAAGCAAGCAAATAAAGCGGTTTCTTTGTATTTTTTATAAAATTTTACCATATCCCCAAAGATATGCGGCACGCGAAAGCGTGCCGCATACCTTTAGTGAGAGAATATGAAAAAAGTTTTTAGTATAGTCGGTTCATCATTTTCCCTGTAACTCTCTACAAGCCGCGGCGTCAGACCTTTTCCGATCTAGTTCGTCCGACCGCTTCACCGCGCAAACAAACGAGAGGTTCCCCTCTTCGTCAACTCATTCTATTCCTTATTTGTGAAAACTTTGTGATAATATGGTGATAATATGGTGAAATATTATAATATTTATCAATTTTTGTATATTATAAACAAAATTCTATATAAAAATGTTATATATTTACCATTAAGCTGTTAACAACCGCCGCCGCCACACGCAACCCATCCGCCGCGGATGAAGTAATTCCACCTGCATATCCTGCCCCTTCGCCGCAAGGATACAGGCCTTGTACGCCTATGGATTGCATACTTTCGTCACGTTCAATGCGAAGCGGGGAGCTAGTACGGCTTTCCACGGCGGTTAAAATCGCATCGGGACAAGCAAAGCCCTTCAGCTTTCTATCCATATCCACAATGGCGGACTTTAACGCGCCGATTACGGGCATAGGTAACACCTCGCGCAAGTCCGCAAACGCCGTACCCGCACCATAGGTAGGGATAATTTCCCCAAAACGATTGCTTACCTTATCTTGTAAAAAGTCGCCCACCAGCTGTACAGGCGCCGCATACGTACCGCCTGCCGCCTGAAACGCCGCCCTTTCAAGCTTCCTTTGGAATTCCACCCCCGCCAAAGGACTGTCACTCGCAAAGTCCGCACGTGTTACCTGTGCAATCAAGGCGCTGTTGGCGTTCCGTTCGTTTCGCGCATAGTTACTCATACCATTGACCACCACGCCGCCTTCTTCGCTTGCCGCAGGCATAACAAACCCACCTGGGCACATACAAAAGGTAAACACGGCACGATCGGATGCATGGGAAACCAATTTATAATCCGCCACAGGCAACGAGGCATACGCCTTACCGTATTGCGCCATACCGATGCTTGCTTGTAAATGCTCGATACGCACCCCTACGGCAAAATCCTTTTGCCGCATCGGTACGCCTTTTTTATACAACATCTCGAAGGTATCGCGTGCGCTGTGTCCTATTGCCAACACTACGGCAGAAACGGGCAGTTTTTCCACCCCTAAATCGCCATTAGGGCATACCATGTCTTTGTTCAAAGCACGAATAGCAACTGAATCAACCTTTCCGTCCTTCATGAAAATTTCTTCCAATCGGGTATTGAATAACACTTTTCCGCCCTGTTCAAGGATATATTGACGCATATTTTTCACCACCGTTTTTAAGCGGTCGCTGCCAATATGCGGTTTCGCTAACCATAAAATTCCTTCAGGAGCCCCAAAGCGCACAAAGATTTCTAACACTTCACGATTTAAAGGACTATGCGTTTGCGTGTTCAGCTTACCATCCGAAAAGGTACCCGCGCCTCCTTCACCAAATTGCACGTTGGTGTTGGTGTCTAAAGTTTTATATTGCACAAACGCATCAATGCGTTTTTCACGCTCTTCCACCGTTCCACCACGCTCCACCACAATGGGTAAAATGCCATGGTCCAACAATCGAATGGCGCAAAAGAGCCCCGCAGGGCCGCTACCTACCACCAAAACAGGCTCGTCGGGTTGTTTTTTCACCCGTTCAAACACTCGCTGTTGCTTGGGTTGAGGATTTTTGGAAAACTCGATGGTGTAAACGTAACGGATATTCCCTTTATCGCGCGCATCAAGGGATTTTTTCTTGATGGCGAAATAGCCTACTTTACCGCCGCATTTCTTTTCTGCAAGCTTTACAAGTTCCTTTTCATCCTTGCCAATGGGAAGCTTAATATCCGATAAGGTTTGTATGCTCATACATCCTCCAAGGCGCGCGCCACGCGCATCGCGGACGAGTACGCCCATTGCAAATTAAACCCGCCGCATTGTCCATCGACGTCCAAGATTTCACCTGTAAAGTATAAGCCCTTGGCAAAGCGGCTTTCCAAATTCTCCGTCACTTCACCAAGCGGAATACCGCCTTTGGTTACCTGCGCATAATCAAACCCAAGGCTTCCCGTAACGGTCAAATCGAAGTGTTTTACCAGCCTTGCCGCCTCACGAAGGTTGCCTTTCGCACGCTTTAACACCGCCCTGCCGATTTGATTGTTGACGATGCCAAACAGCAACTCGGTTTCAGGCAATGTAGGAAATGCCGCGCGCTTACGTTGCAAGGCATCGAAAATTTCCACCTCGCCAACGTCGGGTAAAAAATCCACCTCAAAACGCACGCCTGCGCCGATTTTGTCCGCGATAAATGCCGACATACGAAATACTGCGTCGCCCGACACGCCGTAATCGGTAAAAATTACGTCGCCGCGCAGGCTATGCCGCGCGCCATCCGACGTCACAGCCGTCAATCCGCCGTCGTTGACACGGATCCCTTTCAAAGTTTTTGTGTGCGCAACGTCCGTTTTCACCTGCACCAACGAAGGGTACAAAGCCGTTACCGAATGTCCCATTTTTTGCGCCAATGCATACCCATTGCCGTCCGAACCGAAGTTTTTCGCCGCTTTACCGCCCACACAAAGAACTACTTTTTCCGCAAAGAAGGTCTTTTTGTGTCCTTCCGTTCCCTCTTCCGCATATAGTATAAAGCCGCCGTCTTTCTTTTCCATATCATATATGCGTGTGGAAAGATGCACGTCCAGCCCCTTTTGCGCAACGCAAAAACGCAGGGCGTCGGTCAATGCCGATGCCTGCCTGCTGGCAGGATATACTCTGCCTCGATCATCCGCCGAAAGCAATACGCCAAGGTTTTGAAAATACGCGTACAAATCCTGCACGTCCGCGCCCTTTAACACGTCTTGCGTAAGCTGATTTTTACCCTTGACGGAAAAATATTCCGTTGCAAGTGCCGCAAGGTTGGTGATATTGCCTTGTCCGTTGCCCGTCGCGGAGAGTTTTCTTCCCACGCGGTCGCCACGCTCGAACAAGACGGCTTTTCGATTTTGTTGTAATGCGGTCGCAAGGAATAATCCTGATGCGCCGCCGCCGATAATTGCTATTTGTATCCGTTCCATACCCCTATTGTACTGTATTTTTCACATAAAGTCAATTTTTTTGGAAATTTGATGGAAAAATTTTTCGTTTCATTATTGACATTTTTACTTTTTTGTATTAAAATAGTAGTAAGCAAACTTTTTATATATAAATATATAAATTTTTGTAAATTCACACCGAAGGAGATATGGGAAAATGAAAAATTTCTACAATCAGATGGTAAATTACTTTGCGGATAACCTTGTGGTTGCCGCATTGGTTGCTTGCTTATCCATCTTGGTTATTTTCGTTCTTCTTGCTGTCCTCGTAACCGAAGCGTTCCACAGCAAAAAGAAAGCACAGGCAAAGAAAGCGCAGCCTAAACCGCTCGACGCACAAACAAAACCTGCTCAACAAAACACAACCGCACCCAGCGTAACGGAAGAAGTTGCTGAAGAAGTAGCTGAAGAAGCTCCTATCGAAGAACCTGCTGAGGAAGTGGTTGAAGAAGCTCCTATCGAAGAACCTGCTGAAGAAGTAGCTGAAGAAGCTCCTATCGAAGAACCTGCTGAGGAAGTAGTTGAAGAAGCGCCTATCGAAGAACCTGCTGAAGAAGTAGTTGAAGAAGCGCCTATCGAAGAACCTGCTGAAGA
>JAFVQP010000138.1 GCA_017504735.1 Clostridia bacterium
TCAAGGACGCAACGAAGAAAATGGATAAGAAAGACAACGTACAAATGTGCGTGGTCTATCTTTTAACGGCGGACAAGAAACTCTGGAATAGGTGTAAAATTTATATGGTGGACAATAAAATCCCCATTCATAGAGTAAGGGTAGGCAAATGCACGGAAGAAGGCTATACCTTGTTTTGTTGTGCGAAGGACCTTGCGCTTGGAACAAAGCATTTAACGATGAACGATTTATCGGATAAGGAACTAATCCCGACAAGGCTTTGGAAAATCATTTATACGGCAACGGAAATCCGTCGAATGGGGCTTACGCCGTTGCAATACTACAAGGGGGATAACACATGATAACGCTGAATATAAAAAAGGACAGGGAACACGTGGATATCCGTTTCCCTTGTTCGGAAAAGGTAATCACGGACGCATTGAAAAAGATAGGCGTAAATGATGAGATTGATACAAAGCAAACGGTGAGCGAAGTCGTAGATTTTGAGTGTTTATCGTTATTAGAAGGACAGGAAGTGGATTTAGACGAAATCAATTATTTGGCGAAGCGCTTGGATAGCCTAACAAAACCCGAAGTAGATAAATTTATCGTCGTAGCGCAAATGGAAGGCTTGGACGAGCCGAAGGATTTAATCAATCTAACCTACAATTTGAGTCGGTATACGTTAATCCAAAACATCGGAGATATGACGGTGGTGGGGCGGACACATACGCTTACGCGCGAAATGGCAATTCCTGCCGATAATAGCAGGGACTCGGAGTATGCCAAAATAGGCAAAGAATTGATAGAATCGGGGAAAGGTAAATGGACGGAAAAAGGGCTTTTATTTTTTAATGATGATATCCCCGAAGAAACCATATATAACGGCGAAACGTTCCCTGAATTCGATTATGACGGCGCGTGCATATTTGCGGTAAAAATGAGTTTCTTAAACGCGCGGGAATTTGTATATTTACCTTGCGAAGAAACGGCAATCAAAAAGGCGCTTGCAAGGCTTGGAGTAGAGAGTCCGTCCCAGTGTGACTTATGGATGGAGTTTGACCGCATCGATAATGACAAATTGGCAAAACTTGTCTTTGATTCTGTGAAAGGCGAAGATATTTACGATATCAATGAGTTTGCGAAAGAACTTGAAGATTTAACGGAAACGGAGAAGTTTCTCGCCGTAGTTGAATATGCGGAAACGGACAGCGTAAAAGAGCTGGCGGCAATAGCCAAGCACTTGGACGAGTTCGAGTATATAGAAGGCGTGGAATCGGATACAGAAGTGGGGGAATATTTGGTGGATAACGACTCCGATTACGAGTGTTCGGACAATTTGCGGGATTTTATCAATTACGAAGAATTGGGGGAACGATATCGCATTGATTGTAACGGAGAATATATCAATGAAGGATTCGTATATATTCCGTCGGGAAGACGATTGGAAGATATAATAGACAAAGACATGGGTATCTCATTTGGGGGGATGTGATAGGTATGGCATTATTATTTTCGGTGCTGACGATGAAGTCAGGGGAGGCAGAATCAAGGTTTTTTTTAGTGGGCGGGATACCGAGGATAAAAAACGACTTAAAAGGCTGGACGGCGTATGAAAATTTTATTCGTAAAGCAAACGGCGAAATTGATGTCCAAGTAGACAGCTATGCCTATGGCGGAGAAACGCTTGTAAAGGCAACGGTAGAAGAAGTGGCATATTTAACAAAAAGGCTAGAAAGCCGAGCGGATTTTTTGGAAAGGAGTTGCGATTTATTAGGACGGTCGCAATTCACCATAAAGAATGAAAAAGGAGAAAAAGCTATGAACGAATGGGAAAAGGAAAGGCAACAGGCAAAGCGGTATAAAGAACAATATCCGCCTGGTACGAGATTGCAACTAATCAATATGGAGGACCCGTATGCGCCCGTAGAAAGCGGAACGCGAGGGACCGTAAAACTTGTGGACGATATAGGGCAAATCCATATGCATTGGGATAACGGAAGAACTTTGGCGTTAGTGCCTGGGCAAGACGGTTTTAGAACGCTGACGGAAACGGAGCTTAAACAAGAAGAACGGCTGAAAAACGGTAAGGTAGTGGACTTTGGCGACGATTGTCAAATCGTAATCCCGAAAGAGCCGATAGACTGTTCTAAACTTGGCTTTTTCGACGAAATGGAAGGCGAGTGTTGGGACTTGGTAAAAGGATATCTTGCAAAGTTCGGCATAGAGCTATTGCCAAATGAAGACGGGGAAGAACCTATGAGCGATTACGTTGCAAAAGGCGTACAGGACAAAATTGTGGAACTGTTGCAAGAAGCTGGCGTAGAGTTTAAGTTCGAGCAAGACGAAACGGAAGAACTTGCCGAAGATGTAGGCATGAATATGGCATAAGGAGAAAAAAGAATGGAAACCGTAGAAAAGAAAGGGATAACCACAAAGGTAGACGTAGAATTGCACGCAAAAGCCAAGCAGTATATGGCGGACCACGGCGATATGAATATGGAAACGTTCATCACGCAAGCTATAAATGGTTTGGTGAACGCGAAAGAGCAAACGCAAGAAATGCAAAAGCCCGAAAAACAACGCACGATAGCGTTCCAAGTGCCTGAAAGTTTTTACCAAGAAGTAAAAGACTATTTGGAGCGTAACGGGTTAAGGCAAAACAGGTTTATGTATAACTTAATCAAGCAAGAGTTGGACAGGGAAGAACTTGAAATGGAAAGTCTTGCGCAAAAACAAAACGGCGACCAAAGCGCCGGCGGCGAAACGCCCGACGATGGCGAAGATGAAGACGAATCGCAAGCGGAAAGAGAGAAATCCTTTGAGGGAGATGAACCCGAAGACGAGGAAGAAGCCGAAGGCATGGCAATGACAATGTGAGGTGATGAAAGGAAAAGGGTAGATAAAAAAGAATAAACGAAAGGGTGCGGATTGCGTATGGCAATTCGCTTTTTTGATATGTTCGCAGGGATAGGCGGATTTAGAAGCGGACTCGAATCAATCGGTGGTTTTGAATGCGTAGGACACTGCGAAATCGACAAGCACGCAAACCAAGCGTACAACGCAATTTACGATATAAAACCACAGGAGGTATATTTCAATGACGCAACAAAAATCAACCCCCACGATATGCCGGATATCGACGTTATTTGCGGAGGATTCCCTTGTCAGGCTTTTTCACTTGCTGGAAAGCGGGGCGGATTTGAAGACGCAAGGGGAACACTTTTCTTTGAGATTGCACGAATCGCAGCCGTTAAAAGACCTGCATATCTTTTCCTTGAAAACGTACCCGGCTTGCTGTCGCATGACAACGGCAAAACGTTTGCAACCATCCTCGGCGCGCTTTCTGAGCTGGGGTACGATGTCTGCTGGCAGGTGCTTAACAGCAAGGATTTCGGTGTTCCCCAAGCCCGAAAAAGAGTGTATATTATCGGATATCTTAGAGGAAAATGCGCCGGAGAAATATTTTCTTTCCGAGAGGCAAATGGAAAGACTACTCAGCAAATTATCCCTGGGCGAGAAGGAAGTCGAATCTACACCCCAATGGGAGTCGGAATAACGCTTACGAGCGAGGCGGGCGGTTTTGGCGGAAAGACAGGTTTATATGACGTAAACCTGCCGATAAAGGTCAAAACCAAGCAAGGCTATCAGCTCGCATATCCTGGGGATAGCATTGATTTGGCGTACCCAGGTATGAATTCACGGCGTGGACGGGTGGGGGATAAGGTGGCGCACACGCTCACGACGAGTAGCTCGCAAGGCTACTTTTTTATCGACATGAACCCACCGCCGAATTTAACGGAAACGGCAAGATGTATTACGGCAAGACAGGATTCGGGAATAAGCAATCGCAAGGGTGAACACTCGGGCGTATTCATTGAAGAAGAACCGCGCGCGATATTAACGCCTGCAAAAGAATACGTTCGGCAACAAGGCAGGCGGTATAAAGAACCGAACGAGCCTATGTTTGCGTTGACGGTTTGCGATAGGCACGGCATCATCCGCTACGGCAAGGTAAGACGGTTGATGCCGATAGAGTGTTGGCGGTTGCAAGGCTTTACGGACGAGCAGTTTTATAAAGCGGAAGCAACGGGCTTGAAAGACGGACATTTGTATAAGATGGCAGGGAACGCGGTGACCGTTCCAGTGATATCTGCGCTTGGGCAGATTATAAAAGAAAACTATGAAAAA
>JAFVQP010000015.1 GCA_017504735.1 Clostridia bacterium
AAACGTATTCGTTGTCGTGGTTGCCTGCGATAACGCCTTTTACAAAGCCGCAAAGAGCTGCTTCGCCTGCGATATCAAAATCGCTGGTGTCGATGAAACGGATTTCACGTTCCAAATCATACATACCGCGTTTGCTGTCGGTGATAAAAATCATATGTCCTTTCGCCGAGGAAACGGTTGCGTTTGCCGCGTCGATCATCATCTTGGTTTTACCAGTACCTTTTGCGCCATAAATAACTTTAATCATAATAAAAATCCTCCCATATCTATGGTTTTTCACCGAGAAGAGCACCCACTCTACTTCGGTTTTCTATAGTGTATCAAATTTTTCAAAGAATTTCAAGACCTTTTTGAAAAATTTTTTCGCATTTTTGAAAATTTTTTTGTGATTTTTTACAAAAATGCGAAGAAACGCTCTAATTTTACCTCTAAACCCAGCCTAATGAAGATAGTTAATAAGATACATTTCACTTATTTGAATCGTTCACTTCGCCCATTCACTAAGTGATATACGGAGCAAACCACAAAAACGAGAGAAAACACTCTATGACCGCCTCCAAGCTCAGCTTGGTGCTCTATATATCGACAATTGTCAAGAGTGAGAGTATATTTTATAATTTATCTATGATTACTTACGAACCTTTTTACAAAACCTTAAAAGCAAAAAATATTTCCACCTATAAGCTAATTAACGATTACAAAATCAGCCGTAGCTTAATAGACCGTTTAAAGCATAATAAACCAATTACCACAGTCACTTTAAACGATTTATGCACTATTTTGAATTGTAAAGTGGAAGATATTATGTTGTATATTTCCGAAAAATAATAATACCCCCTCGCCAAGCCACTTGGAGAGGGGGTACTTTTTACATTTCATTATTCTAAATTCGAAACAAATTTCTTGATGCGCGCAAGGCCCTTTTCAATGTCCTCTTCACTCAAGGAATAAGACAAACGCAAGCAATCGTCCGCCCCAAAGGAAACACCGGGCACCGTTGCCACTTTTTCCGCATCCAACAACGCATCGGCAAACTCAATCGAGTTTGTCAACGCTTTGCCTTGATAACGCTTACCGTACAAGCCCCCAACCACGAGCATTACGTAGAATGCACCGTCGGGTTCTACCGCTTCCACACCGTCAATTTCTGCAATCAAATCCAAGAGCTTTGCTCTGCGTTTATCAAACACCTCTACCATTGCCTGAATTTCCGATTCGGGCGCTTTCAATGCCTCGATGGTTGCATACTGTGAAATGGAACTAGCGTTCGAGGTCGCATGGCTTTGAAAGGAGTCAATCGCCTTCGCAATATCCTTAGGCGCCGCCAAATACCCAACGCGCCAACCCGTCATGGCGTACGTCTTCGATACACCGTTGATGGTGATGGTCAAATCCTTCATCTTTTCGCTTACCTTCGCAATCGAGAAAGGTTTTACGCCGTTGTAGCAAAGCTTTTCGTAAATTTCGTCCGCAAGCACGAAAATCTCCGCTTCTTCGCAGACCTTCGCAATCGCGCGGACTTCCTCTTCGTTATATACCGCACCCGTGGGATTGGACGGAGAGTTAAAAATGAGCATCTTCGTCTTGGGGGTAATCGCCGCCTTTAATTCCTCAGCGGTAAATTTATACCTGTTTCCCTTTTTACAGGTAAGGTATTTCGGGGTTGCGCCGCACACCTTTACCACTTCGGGATAAGTCAACCAATAAGGTTCGGGGATAATTACTTCGTCCCCCTCGTCTAAAATGGCATAGCAGGCGTTGAAAATAGAGTGTTTTGCACCATTAGAAACAATGATTTGCGAAGGTTCGTATTCTAACCCATTGTCCTTTTGAAACTTTTCGCAAATGGCTTTGCGCAAGGGTAAAAGCCCCGACGACGGAGTATATTTCGTATGGCCGGCATCCAAAGCCGCTTTCGCCGCCTCGATGATGTGTGCAGGTGTGTTAAAGTCAGGCTCGCCCACGCCAAAGGAAACAACGTCTTCCCCTGCCTGCTTCATGGCTTTCGCTTTTGCAGAAATCGCCAAGGTCAATGAGGGAGATAAAGTGGACATTCTTTGCGCTACTCTATTTTTCATCTGTGCCTTCTCCATACTTTTTTTCCAACCTTATTATTGTACTATTTTTTGAACTAGAAAGCAACTTATTTTCACTAGATTTATAAAAAATAATCGACGGATTTAGAGAAAGTATATGTTTGTATCTATTTTTTCGATTGATATAATCGAAAAAATGCTATCCTTCTCTTGTTTAAAATTTATCATAATCACAAAAAAATTATTGACAAAAACAATTTAAAGTGATAAAGTATTACCATCAACTCTTGAAAGGAGTCCACGTTATGGTTGTGAGATCTTCTATGGCTATGATGAGCATGTGCATGCGTAAGCGTATGTACACTTTTCATCGTGCCGTTAAGGTCTTCTAATCGATATACTTATCATCAAGTAACTCGGCGGAAAGCGAAACGGCTTTCCGCTTTTTATTTTGCATTTTTACAAAGGAGAAGGTATGATAGAGCTTAAACATATAAGCAAAACGTTTCAAACAAAATCGTTGACGGTTACAGCGCTTGAGGATATCACTTTGACCGTAAAAGACGGTGAAATTTTCGGGATTATCGGGCTTTCAGGCGCAGGGAAGAGCACCCTGGTAAGGTGTATAAACCTTTTAGAACGCCCCGATGCGGGCGAAGTGCTGATTGATGGCGCCGACCTCACCAAAATCAGCGAAAGAGAACTTCGGTTGGCGCGAAGAAACATCGGTATGATTTTTCAAAATTTCAATCTATTAGAACAACGGACGGCAATGGAAAACATTTGCTTCCCCTTGGAAATTGCAGGCGTCAAAAAACAAGATGCATTGCAAAGAGCGACGGAGCTTTTAGAGGTTGTAGGGCTTTCCGACAAAGCCAAAGCATACCCTGCTCAGCTGTCGGGGGGACAAAAGCAACGGGTTGCCATTGCAAGGGCGCTTGCCACCAACCCCAAATATTTACTTTGTGACGAAGCCACCAGCGCACTTGACCCCAACAGCACCGCCGCCATCTTGGAGCTTCTTCAAAATATCAACAAGCAATTTGGCATCACCATTCTTTTGATTACCCACGAAATGTCCGTTATTGAAAAAATATGCGATAGGGTTGCGGTGATAGACCATAGCCATATTGCAGAATGTGGCGACGTCGGTGACATTTTCACCAATCCGCAATCGGAAATCGCGAAAAAACTCATTCTCCCAAGCAAAGCAAAAATCAACCTTGAACAAGGGCAAAAAGGCTTACGTTTAATTTTCAACGGAGAATCCTACACCGACCCTATCCTTTCAGGGCTTGTAAGGGATTGCGGATTGGATGCAAACGTACTGTTTGCCGACGTAAAGGAACTAAACGGAAGACATTACGGACATATGTTTTTATCTTTTTCTTCTGAAGAAGCGATACAAACAGCCACCGCTTGGCTTGACGGCAAAAACGTGAAATATACAAAGGAGAATTAAACCATGCTACACCATTCCGCATTAAACACAATTCAATTTTCTGAAGATTTGATCAAGCTTTGGGAAAAAGGCATCCTTCTTCAAAGCATATGGGAAACAGTTTATATCACCCTTTTATCAACGGCAATCGCCTATCTAATCGGTTTGCCCTTAGGCATACTTATCCATTATACAAGCAAAGACGGCATACACCCTATCCCTTGGCTCAACAAAACGTTAAGTGTTTTCGTCAACGTTTTACGAAGCATCCCCTTTATCATTTTAATGGTCGCCCTCGTTCCCTTTGCAAAAACCATAATCGGTAAAAGCTACGGAAACGGCGTGTTAATCGTCACACTGATTATCGCCGCCTTCCCCTACGTTGCAAGGATGGTGGAATCTTCCGTTAAAGAGGTGGACCGAGGCATCATTGAAGCGGCGCAATCGATGGGCGCGTCGGATATAAAAATTATCTTGAAAGTTCTTCTCCCCGAAGCCAAGCCTTCCTTGATTACGGGTGCGGTCATTTCCACCGTAACCGTCTTGGGATATTCCGCAATGGCGGCAACCATCGGAGCAGGCGGACTTGGAATGCTCGCAATTACCTACGGACATCAACGCTTTAACGACGATATCATCTGGATTTGTGTCTTTTTAACCATACTCCTTGTGGTAACGATACAAGAGCTTGGTATGCTGGTTGCAAGAAAGACGGATAAACGAATTAAAAAATGAGGACTTTTTATGGACTATTTAAAACATTTAATCTTTTCAAACGTTTTCTCAAGACGAATGTGAAAGTTTTTTATCATAATCACACACTTTACAAACTACTAAAAAATAAAAATCAAAAGGAGTTATTATTATGAAAAAAACTTTATTCAGCTTATTATCTACC
Source organism: Clostridia bacterium (assembly GCA_017504735.1). Next base: position 4,376 of record JAFVQP010000015.1, read on the forward strand.
GTTCTTTGTCTCACCTCTTGCTTTACAGCGGTTGCCTGCAAGAAAGCAGTCCCTGCCGTGGACGACAGCAATAAAATCATCACCGTAGGCGCTTCCACCGCACCGCATGCGGAAATCCTCGAATTTGTAAAACCCATCCTTGCGGAGCAAGATTACGAGCTGAAAATCGTCACTTTTGACGATTACGTACTCCCCAACGAAGGCGTTTTAGACGGTAGCTTGGATGCAAATTACTTCCAGCACGTCCCCTACTTAAATTCTTTCAACAGCGAAAAAGACACCGAGCTCGTTTCGGTTGCGAAAATCCATTACGAGCCGTTTGGGTTGTTCGGAAACGGAATTGACCTTGCCAACGTTGCGGACGGAACGACCATTTTCGTACCTTCGGACGACAGCAACTGCACGAGGGCGCTTTATTTGCTTGCGCAGGAGAATTTGATTACACTTCCTGAAGATGCCTCTATTGAAAAGGGAGTTTCCATACTTGATATCACCGATACCAACGGTCTAAATATCATTCCTGTGGAAGCGTCCACGCTGCCTGCGCAGCTAAAAGCCAACGACGGCGCGCTTGCTTGTATCAACGGAAATTACGCGATTGGTGCAGGGATCAATCTTTCCACCGCACTTGCGCTTGAGGCGGCGGACGGCGATGCAGCGCAGCTTTACGGAAACATCATTGCAACGAGAAAGGGCAGTGAAAACAGCGTGAAGTTAAAAGCGCTCGTGGATGCCCTGCTTTCCCAAGAAGTCGCTTCTTGGATTGAAAGCAAATACGCAGGCGCAGTGAAATCCCTCGCAAAATAATGAGATGGTAATAGAAAAGGACGGAAACCCGTCCTTTTTTCTATTATTTCCATATCAATACTTGCATTTTTGAAAAGGATTTGGTATAATAACTGCACCACACAGTTTAATATTTGCATAATACAGGCATACTAGCGGTAAAAGCGTATGCCCTTTTCCTGTATTATGCGTGGAACTGTGTGGTAACTGTGGGCAATGCGTTTTTCGGGTGCGTTGCCTTACGGCAGCGCACTTTTTATTTACCATAATACGCCTTGTAAAATTCGCGAAATTTACATTGTATGTTTAAACCACAAAGGAGGAAATTTATGAAAAATTATCAACTGCAACCCGACGAAATTGTCTTTTATAAAGGAAAAGCAAGCATAAAAACCAACGGTGAAGACACCGCTTGTGACCTTATTGTAACAAATAAGAATATTGTCTTTATCACACAAGGCAAGAAGACCTTATTCAACAAAAGTGGAATTATAGTCGAATGTTTTGCCGTTAACACCGTTAAAATCTACAAAGACACCCCTCAAATAATACAAAATGTGAAACTCGTAGAAATCTATTTCATCAAAGGTGAATATGAGATAACCTTTGAAAATAAAAATGAAGCTCATAAATTCACCTCAAAAGCATTAGAAGCTGTCACCGGGAAAACCGCCTTTGTGCGTGGCGTGGAAAAGGTTAAAAAAACAATTGATACGATTGATGAAAATTTAGGGGTAAACGTAATTGACGTTGCCGCAAACGCCGTTCAAATGAAAGCACAAAAAAAGTCCGCCTCAGATATCGCCCTTTCTCTCACGACTAAAATCTTAACATCTAAATCTGAGAAAAGTCCAAAGCAAATCAGCGAATGTTCCACTCAAGACAAAAAAGAAGAATAAAAGGAAGGGAATGCAAGTAGATTGCATTCCCTTCCTTTTATTCTTCTGAAGATGCCAACAAGGCTTCTCTGTCGGCAATCGCCAACGCTTCTACCATACTGTCGATATCCCCCGTCATAAACGCTTCCAAATTGTATTGGCTGAGCCCGATACGATGGTCCGTCACTCGGCTTTGCGGGAAATTGTAGGTACGGATACGCTCGCTTCTATCCCCCGAACCAACCATGCTGCGGCGGTTTTCCTCACGCTCCTTGGCGTTTTGACCATTGTAAAAATCGTACACGCGCGAACGCAATACTTTAAACGCACGTTCCTTGTTTTTCAACTGCGAACGCTCGTCCTGACAAGTGACCACAATCCCCGTAGGAAAGTGCGTGATACGCACCGCCGATGCCACCTTATTGACGTTTTGACCGCCTGCGCCGCCCGAATGGAATATGTCGATACGAATATCCTTATCGTTGATTTCTACCTCGACTTCTTCCGCTTCAGGAAGAACCGCAACCGTCGCCGCCGAGGTGTGAATTCTACCCTGAGTCTCGGTAGCAGGTACGCGTTGAACACGATGTACGCCGCTTTCGTACTTCAACATTTTATATGCGCCGACACCCTTTACGTTGTAGATTGCTTCCTTTACACCGCCAAGCTCCGTGGCATTGATATCCATCTCTTCCACGCGCAAACGATGCGCCGCGCAATAGTTTAAATACATACGGCAAAGCTCGCCTGCAAACAGCGCCGCTTCCTCGCCGCCCGTACCTGCACGAACCTCTAAAATACAGCTTCTTTCGTCGTTTTTATCCTTGGGGAGCAGTAAAATCTTCAACTCGCCCACGATTGCAGGCAATTTTTCTTTACATGCGTACCCTTCGTCCAAAAGCATTTTCTTCATTTCCTGGTCGGTTTCCAGCTCCGCCATCTCAAAAGCATCCTGCATTTCACGTGAAACGGTCAAATATTCCTCATACTTTTCCACCGTCTCCGTGAGGTCAGATTGCTCCTTCGAATACTTCTGCCAGGTACCCATGTCTGCGATCACCGCTGCATCGGCAAGCTGTTCGGATAAAAATTGATAACGTTTTTTGATGTCGTCTAATTTTTTAAACATAGCATTTCCTTTCAAAAGTACGCCCGAAAAATCGGGCGTAGCTTTTTTTACATTTACATAACGATTTTTACGTAACGGTCGATACCGTTGAAGTCCTGCATTACCATCGAGTAGGAATTACCACGGAACATCTTGACGATTTCCGCCGCCTGCCCTGCGCCTACTTCCATAATCAACGTACCGCCGCGGTTGAGGTGTTTGGAAGCCGCTTCCGCAATACGGCGGTAAATATCCAAACCGTCTGCACCGCCGTCCAACGCCAAATGAGGTTCGTAATCCTTCACTTCACGCTGTAACGTATCGATTTCCGCCGTAGGAATGTACGGGGGATTGGTGATAATTACGTCAAAACGCCCACGGATACGGCTGAACAAATCCGATTGAATAAACAAGATATCCGCTTCGTTTGCTTCCGCATTCTCTTTGGCGAGCGCCAAGGCATCCGCACTGATATCCACCGCTGTCATTTTCACCTTACGGTTACTCTTTTCCAATTCCTTGTAAATGGCAATCGCCAACGCGCCGCTACCCATACACAAATCAAGGATACTGTTCCCCTCTTCCGCAACGGCAACCGCCATCATCGCCATTTCTTCCGTTTCGGGACGGGGGATTAACACACGTTCGTCCACCTTGATTTTATAACCGCAAAAATCGGTGTCCCCGATGATATACCAAAGGGGTCTGCCCGTCAAGCGTTCGTCCGCAATACGGATAATCTCCTTCGCCTGCGCCACTTTAAGGATTTTTTCTTCCGTCGCCACCGAGCTTTTCGGGATATCCAACACCAACGCAAAAATCCATTCGGCATCCTCTTCGTCCACGTTATTGTCCGCAAAACGCTTTTTCGTGTTTTTCAAAAGTACGCTCATTTTACCAGGCGTTGCAAACACTCTTTCAGGAATGGTCGAGTCAGAATCCATCGCAAGCACCGTCTTAAACGCAGTGATGGCACATTCAATCATACCATCCTCAGGTTCACGCGTGGTCAAACGCTGTAACAATAACCCAGGGAACTTAAAGATAAGGAAAAATTTACTCTTGGTTTTTGCGAGCAAGCGCAACACTTCGTAGGAAACGCCCGCGACCACAGGGAGCATCAAAATTTTCGCACCAAAACGGATAAGGTTATTGATTTTGTCGTTGTCCGTATAAATCCAACCCGCAACCAAAATATTCACGGCAGAGAATACAAGAATGCTGACAATCATAACAATAAACAGGAAGGTCGTACCGCAACGATCGTGCACACGCGAACAACCGCGCACGTTTTCCACCGTCAATTCTTTCCCTTCTTCATAGCAGGTGATGGTTTTATGTTCTGCACCGTGGCACATATACACACGCTTGAGGGAAGGAATAAGCGAAATCAACAATATATATAATATAAAGATAACGATACGGATTCCGCCCTCGACGAGGTTAAACCAAAGCCCCTTCAGTCCCGTGTCCGTCTTATCGAAGATTTCTTTAGGTAAAAAACCCGAAACATATTGCGGCAACCAAATAAAGATAAGCATTGCCAGTACAACGCCCATTACCACGGCGAAACTGCTCAACACTCCATCAATGCTGATTTTGTGTTTTTCTTCCAACCATTGCGCCGCTTTGGTTTGCTCTTCCTCGTCCACCGCGGCAACGTCCGCGCTTCGCATCAATACGCGGTTACCGTCGATAAGAGAGGTTATAAAATTACACACACCGCGAATAAAAGGTACGCGCGTGATTTTTTTTCGTTTTTCAGGTGGAGTTAAGTATTCGGATTCGATTTGGACTACGCCCTCAGGGTCGCGCACAGCCGTCGCCATCGAGCGTTTGCCGCGCATCATAATCCCTTCCAATACCGCTTGACCACCGATATAGGTACAAGTTTTTGTTGTTTTTTGTTTTTTCATTGAATCACCTCAATTGAAAAGTGAAGTTGTGGCTTTGCCACAGTGAAGTTTATTTCATAAGTGAAGTTGGCTACGCCAGTGAAGTTTTTGCGTTCCGCAAAAGTTAGTGCTATTATTAATAACAGCCTTAACTTGCCGATAGGAAAACTTCACTTTTAGTGAATGGGCGAAGCTCGCTATAAAAACGAGTACAAAGACACTTTACTGCGTCCAACGTCAGGTTGGCGCCGAAATGCGCCGCAAATCCGCAACCCCATCTTGACGATATAGTTGCAAGTAGTTCGAGGAGCGCGCGGCTTTGTTGCAGGGAGCGTACACAAGCGTTCCGCTTGACCTTGTAGTGAGTGCTATCCCTCGTTTTTACAGTTTACTACGCACATCACTAGTGAATGGTTATAAATGCAGACTCCTCTTGACAAGGTAGTCGCGAGCAGTTCAAGGCGCGGTGAGGGAGCGTACAAGTAGTACGTGACCGAACCGCAACGCCGAAATGCGAAGCAAATACATTGTCAAATAGAAGTAGAAAGGGGTTTAGGACGTGTACTTGTCCTAAACCCCGACGGTTTACCAATTAAAGACCATATCTCTTTTTGAACTTATCGACACGTCCACCGGTATCAACCAACTTTTGCTTGCCCGTGAAGAAGGGATGGCAGTTGCTGCAAATATCTACCTTCAAAACGTCGCCTTCTTTCGTCGTACCAGTTTTAAACGTAGCTCCACAAGCGCAAGTTACAGTTACTTCGTGATATTTGGGATGAATATCAGCTTTCATTATTTTCACCTCGCTGTTAGTTTTTCATTACTTATGCTAACCAATTATACAGCTTTTTTTCCCCTTCGTCAACTGTTTTTGTGCGAATTTACAAAAAATACTTGCAAATTTCGCAAAAATAGTTTATACTTATTTTATGAATAAGCGCAGCCGTTTGTTTTGCTGTATTTCCTTGATGGCAAGCTACGGTATGCATTGAGAGTGATTTTTTATGAAAATTTGGCAATTAACTTATCCCCACAATCTTCAACACGTAACCGCACCCGATTTAAAGCGGACGGACGATAAGGTGAAAATCAAAATCACCAAGGCGCTCATTTCCGAATCGGACGTGGCGGTATATTCCGGCGCAATAAAAGTGCCCACCCCGTTCATCCCCGGCCGTTTTGCAATCGGTCAAGTAACGGAAGCTGGTGAAGACTCCTTTATCCGCAAAGGCGAACGTGTCTATCTCGCAGGTACGACGGAGGACGAATGCGCCCCCGACGGCTTGCGCATTGCAGGGGAGACCGCAGATGGATTTTACCGTGATTTCGTGCTTGCAGGTACGGATCACGTCTATCCCCTGCCCCACTCTGTATCAGACGAAGCGGCATTCTTAATCGATGCAATCGCCCTCGCAGAACACGTTGTTGATGAAATGAACATTGACGTCGGACAACACGTTTTGGTAATGGGCGGCGGCTTGTACGGGAATATTTTGTGTCAAATTTTGATTTATCACCGTGCTGTGCCCATCCTTGCGGACAACAATCCCGAACGCCTTGCGCGTGCAAAGCGCAGCGGTATCTATTACACCTTCCCCAACGACGATACTTTAAAGGCAAGGGTACTTGAAGTGACGGGCGGCAAGCTTGCGGATGCGGCGGTGTATTTGGCGTTTGCAAACCGTTGCGAACCGTCGGTGTTGTTCCCCCTTGTAAAGCGTGACGCATACGTTGCATTTTGCGCGTTGGCAAGCAAACCTTTACACGTGAATTTGGAAAACGCGATTAAAAATAACGTCACCATCAAAGGGATCACGGAAAGCCGTGAGTTTGTTTCCACCGCCATCAACCTTTTGGCGAATAAGGCGGTGAACTTCTCAGAATTCACCTTCCGCAGTTACCGCGAAGAAGAGCTTGGAAACTTATTGCAAAAATATTCGGCGTTATACGAAAGCAACTCATATTTACCCGAACAATTCGATATTGTAAAATTCATATTCTAATGAAACTGCGCTTTTATGCGCAGTTTCATTACCACATTAAGGAGATTTTATGCAAAAAATTATCATCGCATCGGATATCCACGGCTCGGCATACTGGTGTGCGGAGCTTTTATCCGCCTTTGAAAACGAGCAAGCCGACCGACTTGTCTTGCTTGGCGATTTATTATATCACGGCCCCCGCAACGATTTCCCCGACGAGTATTCTCCTCGTAAAGTCTTTGATATGCTCAACGGTATGAAAGAAAAAATCACTTGCGTGCGCGGAAATTGCGACAGCGAAGTGGATCAAATGGTACTCGAATTCCCCATAATGGCAGATTACGCCTTGATGACGGTGAATGGCAGGACGCTGTTTTTAACCCACGGACACTTATTCAACGCAGACATGCCCCCCTTGTTGCAAAAGGGCGACCTGCTTTTAAACGGGCACTTCCACAGCCCTGTTTGCCGTGAAATGGACAACGGCGCAACCTACGTCAACTGCGGTTCCGTTTCCCTTCCCAAAGAAGGCACTCCCCATTCGTATATCCTTATCGACGGCAACACGCTGTATTTAAAGGATTTGGAAACGGGTGGAATTTTCGATTGTATCGACCTTTAAAATTCGACAAAGTATGCAAAAACACCTGGGGTTGCCCCCAAGTGTTTTTTTGCGCATTTTTTACCAGTCTTCGATAGGGGACTTTCCGAAATATATGCGGTTCAACGCATACCTGCCCCCTTCTTTCGCTCTTTTTCGACGTATGCGTTTTCCGAGATATGCGGGTATCCCCATACGGGCAAAATCGACACCATTCGAGCGTCGTTTTTTGTCTTATGCCCCTACGGGCATACGTTTTACGCCTTTTTCTTTACCATATTTCCACGTTCACCAATTTATAGTGTACTGGTTCTTTCTCCGTAAAATTATCCATAGTCGCTTGGAATGCCCAAACCCTGCCCGACTGCAAATAATGAATATGGTCTTCCGCCGTTTCTATTTGATTATTGTCTTTATCATATACAGCGAAGGTTATATTCACACACGAAAATTCCATTTTGGTAATATTTTTTAATTTCCCCTCGATTTTAACGCTATAACCTGCCCCTTCGCTATACTCTACGTACCCTATTTTCTCCCCGACCAATTCATAGCGAAAAGCGGGAAGACAATTATTTTCTAAAAAATTCACGCAACCTGTAAAAGATATTACCATAATGATTGCCATTAAAAAACTTAAAATTTTTTTCATAATAAGCTCCGTAAAATAAAAAGTGCGCCAACCGAAGTCAACGCACCGAAAAACGCAAACCCCGATTGTCGCCAAACAAATTTCAAGCATACGAAAGGATAGCCTATCACAATAACCTGATGGAATTTGCGATTTTTCCAAATCACATTCGTTATTGTGAACGCAAAAGGAAGGTTTAATCCTCTTTACAAAAAGAAAAAACCCGTATGCTCTTATGAAATTTGTTTGGCAACTTTAGTATAACACATTATAAAGTTTTTATCAAGTACTTTTGCATAAAAAAACTCAACCTTAAAAAGTTGAGTTCCTCTTCTTCTTATATGATGATAAATTAAACGCCTTTTATCCTTTTATGATCAAAATAATAATCAAGACGGCAAACAAGATACCGCCCGTCACCCAACGGATTGTCCTTTGCTTCTTTTCATCCATAGGCACGTACATGGTATGCCCGCAAGCAGGACATTTCCCGTTTTCCATCAGCGTTCCGCACTTATGGCAATGGATTTTCATACCTTCTTCTTTTTGTGTTTCTTCCGCCTTTTGTTCTTCCAACGCCTCGTTCATTTGCGCCAAAATTTCCTGTTCCTTTTCTTTTCTTTCGTTACCCATACATTACTCCTAAAATAAAGTTTCAAACACACGGAGAAGGGAATCAAAAAACTTCCCCACGAGCGTTCTTCTTAAATCTTGTTCATTGCAAAGCTTCGAAACCGCAAAGGTTTCCTCTGCGTCGCGCTTCACGTCTTGCACCGCATCGCAACCCGCAAAATATACTGCATTTTCAAAATGGTGGTACAAACTGCGGTAATCAAAGTTAATCGTCCCCACCACCGCACAGCAATCGTCTGACACCACGCTTTTCGAATGGATAAACCCAGGGGTATATTCGTAAATTTTTATCCCTACTTTCATCAAAATGTCATAATTCGCCCTCGTCAAGCGAAACGTAATTTTTTTATCGGGAATCGCAGGGGTAACGATACGCACGTCCACGCCGCGCGCCGCCGCTTGCATTAATACCGCGCGCATATAATCGTCCAACACCAAATACGGCGTACAAATATATACGTATTTGCTGGCGCGTTGAATGATATCCAAATACACCGCCTCACCCACGCTTATCTTATCCAAGGGAGAATCGTCATACGGCTGTATGGTTAGGCCATTTTCACCGTTCATCTTGTACATGGTACCCTCTTTTGCAGGCAAAAGGTAGTCCGAAAGCGTTTCCTTATCCGCCCGAAAAGCATTCCACACGTCGAAAAACATCTTGGTAAACGAGGCAACCGCAATCCCTTCTATCCGCACGCCCGAATCCTTCCAGTAGCCAAACCGCACTTTTTCTCCAATATATTCATCCGCCAAATTGACACCGCCCGTAAAGGCAACTTTGCCGTCTATCACCATCACTTTTCTATGGTCGCGGTTGTTCATATGCACCGCAAAAATGGGGATTACACTATTAAACGTCATACAACGGATATTTTTATGCAAGCTTTCTAAATACTTGTCGTAATTTGGAGGCAGGGTCACCATACACCCAAAATCATCGTAAATGATGCGGATTTGCACACCCAATTCTGCCTTTTCCAGTAAAATCGCCAAAATTTCATTCCACATCTTGCCGTGGGCGATGATGAAATAGTCGAGCAAAATAAACTTTTCCGCCTTGCACAGGGCATCTTTCATCGCAAGGAACATTTCTTCCCCTCTCTTATAATAGGTCGCCGCGCCCTCGTTATACACAGGATAAACGCCGTATTTGGCGAGATAATGCACGATGGATTCGTCGCGGTTTTGCGGTAAAGTCAACGGGTCCGCCCCGTAAAAATCGGAAAATTGCCGATTGTTTTCCTGCGAGGCTTTCGCTATGCGCTTTTGCATCCAACGCACTGGTCTCCCCTCGCCGTATAAAAGATAGGCGGGTACGCCTATGACAGGTAAAACCAGCATCAGCAAAATCCAGTTTAGCTTTATAGACGGGCGTTCGTTTTTATTGATAAGATACAGCACCGCGGCAAAGGACAACGCCCACACTGCCAGTTGTACAAATACCCCGATTTTTGTGTTGTTAATAAACAAATAAGCGAGCAAGACAAATCCGACCAGTTGCCCAAGCACCAGCAATAAAAAAGTGAAAAAACGATTGTACAAATATAGCTTATAACTGCGGTTGTTTGCAACCGTTCTTTCTATTTTCCGTTTTTTTCGTTCGCTTAATTTCTTCATCGCAATATGTAGTATGTCACTAACCTCGAAAAATATTGTAACAATTTTCCCAACTTTTGTCAATATATTCAGTAAAAGTTTCACAATACTTCCATATTATATACACACACGCGCGTGTAGGAATATTCCCAAAAAATTTTTTTCAATTTTTTTTAACTTTTTTTCAAAAAACTATTGACAAATGTAAAATTTTATATTATACTATATACAGTTATTGAAACTAAATCCTATTAATAAGAAATTAACACGAGGTAATTATTATGAAAAAATTTGAATGTTCGGTTTGTCACTACACTGCTGAAGGCAGCGCACCTGAAGTTTGCCCTGTTTGCAAACAAAGCGGTAAGTTTGTAGAAATCAACCCTTTGAAGGGCACGAAAACGGAAGCTAACCTTCAGGCCGCTTTCGCAGGCGAATCTCAGGCTAGAAATAAATACACCTACTTTGCAAGCAAGGCAAAGAAGGAAGGTTTCGTTCAAATCGCAGCTATTTTTGAAGAAACCGCAAAGAACGAACAAGAACACGCAAAAATTTGGTTCAAGCTTTTGAACGGCGGCGAAATTTCCTCCACTGCTGAAAACCTCTTGGAAGCTGCTGAAGGTGAAAACTACGAATGGACGGATATGTACTACGAATTCGCAAAAGTTGCACGTGAAGAAGGCTTTGAAGACATCGCAAAATTGTTTGACGGCGTAGCGGCAATCGAAAAAGAACACGAAGAAAGATACAGAAAGTTGCTTGCAAACGTAAAAGGCGACTTGGTATTCTCCAAGGACGGCGACGCTGTATGGCAGTGCTCCAACTGCGGCCATATCGTAGTTGGCAAGAAAGCTCCTGAAGTATGCCCTATCTGTGCACATCCTCAGGCATATTTCCAGGTACGCGCTGAAAATTATTAATTGCTCACACATC
>JAFVQP010000139.1 GCA_017504735.1 Clostridia bacterium
CACATTTTTTTTACTTTGTACAGCCAAAATTTATCTACTTTTTATTATTTTTTACGATTTTGCTAAATTCTTACCAACTTTTACGCCATTTGCTCTACAAAGGTACGCCTAAAGAAAATTCCCTAGTAAAAATGTAATTTTTTTTGCATTTCAGCTTGATTTTTTCATTTGATTGCAGTATAATCGTACATGCTTGTTCACAAGCAGTAACATTTTTTAGGCGGTACAGGTATGAAACCTATGGAAAAATTGACAAAGGCGCAATTTGTGTCCTTTTGCTTGATGGCATTTTGTTCGGGGCTCACGATCGGTGTGGGCGGTGCGGCGTATTTGCTTGCTTGCCACCTCTTTGACAGCGCAGGGAAACTCATCGGCGCATGCCTCTTCTCCCTCGGCATTTTGGCAATCGTTATGTTTGAAATGAAATTGTTTACTGGTTTGATTTCCGATATCCCCGAGATGGGCGCAAAGAATCTTTGGAAGCTCCCCGTTTGCTTCGTCGGAAATATGCTTGGTGTAATCTTCACCGCAACGCTGATTAAATTCTCTCCTTTGGCAGACATTGTCGTTCCTAAGGGTGCAGAATTGATAGAAGGTAAAATTTTCACGGATTTATGGGCGCTGAAGGCGTTTTGTTCGGCAATCCTTTGCGGATTTTTGATTACCCTTTCCATCGGAGCCGTAAAATACGCCCCTCGCAAGGGTTTATCCACCACGGTGGGGGTTATGTTCCCCATCATCGTATTTGCATTTTGCGGTTTTGACCACTCGGTAGCAAACACCTTGTACATTTTCTTCCTTGGTTTCTCTTGGCAGGCGGTTGGATATCTTTTGATGTGCGTGCTGGGCAATATCGTGGGCGGTGTAATTTTACCCATCTTGTCCCTCTTCCGCACTTGGTCGAACACCTCGTACAACCACGCAAGCAGTAACGCAAGCGACGAAACGGAAATTCAATCTTAATTGTAGAAACGGACGCACCCCCGAAGGCAAACGCCTTCGGGGGTGCATTTTTCACTTGTTACAATAAAAATCCGTCGAATCCGCCGCATCGGGCTTTCTTCCCACCGAGGTATTGTCCTGACGGCGGTTGCGCAGCTCAGGTACGGGCGAGGGCGCGACTTGGAAACGGTAATCCGCCCCCCTGCGCCGTATATATTCCTCAATGACGCAATGCGAGGGTACGATTTGCGTCGTCGGGTTTACGGTGTTTTGGAAACGGAAAAAATCCGCGTCCTTGGGCAACTGGCTTACCTTCACGTAATCCTCCCGCTTGGACGTGTATTGCACCGTATCGTTTAAAATCTTCCGCACGTATTCGATATTTTCATGCAGAGAAAGAGGTGCAGGGAAATCGCCGCAAGGGATTACCTCGTCCCAGTTCTTCCTCTCGTACTTTTTCAACAGCTCCGCCGCCTTGTGCAAGTGAGAAATCTCTATCGACAAATTCTCCTCCCACAACGCTTTCACGTACGGGTCGGTTTCCGTCATATAACAGGACCAGTACAAATAACATTCGCAATACTCGTGCCACAACAGCATTTCAAACCACGTCGCGTTGGAATCCATCAAGGATTCGTACTGTGTTACGTGTTCTTCCTCTACCATAGCGATTTCCTCGTACAGTTTCCTACCGATATCAGAGCAAGCGAAATTCGTCACGTTCATATAATAATTCATGGTTTGCTGTTCCGCCGCCGTGATAATCATGGTGGCAAGCACCGTTTGCACCTCAGCGCACTTTGCAGAAATATTCCGTTTCACGTTATCCATCGGGAAACGGTGATGGGCAATCGTCGGACGGCCAGGCATAATTTCGGTGTATCTGCCCACCAGCCATTCCGCCGCCACACCCTGTTCCATTTCCAAAAGGTTCGCATAGCGGTACAAGTGGTCAAAATCCTCCAACAGCGCAAAATCCAACGCTGTTTTCACGTTGCAATCCAGCTCCCTTTGCGCAAGCTCCGCAGTCAAGTCCACCGCCAGCTGTTCATAGCCGATGGTATGCTCTAAAATACTCTCGTTTTTCGGCTTTAACAGGGAAATTTTCAACTGCTGTTGTTTTTCCACGTATCGGGTCAAAGCCAAATCCCGCCGCAAATCGTTGTCGTCCGTGTGCCGAGCAAACTGATGGGAAAACCAGTTTGCCTCAAACTCTGTACCGTTCATCAAAATGATACGCGTTTTCGTGTACGGGTCAATCTCACGCTTGTTATAAGGCTTTGGGTACAGCTGTTGCCAGTTTTGCAACGCGCTTTCTATACTTCTCGGTTTTTCTTTAAATGGGTTCATGGGCATATACTCCTTTTTTAGTTTCTCTTATAGAGTATGCCCGAAAAATTTTTTTTGCATACAAGAAAGCCTGCCCTTATTCATCGCCCCGCATTGTCTTGCCCCTATCGCGCCCGCGGCACCGCCTCGTTTTCCTATCTTTATATTATATATAAATATTGCAGTGAAACGTTAAGCGTTGAAAGAATGCACAAAAAAGTCATAAAAACATATGACAAACTGCACAAAAGTCCGCAAAAAAGGTCGAAAAAAGTGAATTTTTTGTGGTTTTTTCCGCTTTTCTCTTGACAAGGTCAAAATTAAGTGCTATGATAGACAAAACTCTTGGTGCAATCTTTGCCCAAATCACACTATTTCCCCCAATTTGGGCATAAACTACTGTGTTTACATCGGGTGAAGTTTTGCTAATGC
>JAFVQP010000140.1 GCA_017504735.1 Clostridia bacterium
GGGTCTGCAGCCGTTGTGAGGGATAAGGGAAACGTCGGAAATCAAGGTGATTTCCAATTCGCATGTGGAGAGTGCGCGGATTGCGGATTCTCTACCAGCACCAGGACCCTTTACATAAACCTCAACCGTTCTAAGGCCGTGTTCTTTTGCAACTTTAGCTGCCGTTTCAGCTGCCATCTGTGCTGCGAAAGGCGTACCCTTTCTGCTACCCTTGTAGCCAAGCGCACCTGCGCTGGACTGGGAAATAGCGTTACCTGCCATGTCCGTAACCGTTACGATCGTATTGTTGAACGTAGATTGGATATGAACCTGACCTTTGTCAATCTTTTTAATTTCTTTACGCTTACGAGAAGCGACTTTCTTTACTTGTGCCATAATTCTTTAATCGCCTCCTCTATTATTTCTTCTTACCTGCGATAGCGCGTGCAGGACCCTTACGCGTACGAGCATTTCTCTTCGTGCTCTGACCGCGAACGGGCAAGCCCTTTCTGTGACGGATACCACGATAGCATCCGATTTCCATAAGGCGCTTAATATTGAGGGATACTTCACTGCGAAGTTCACCTTCTACTCTCAAGTTACGATCGATATATTCTCTCAATTTGGAAACATCGGTTTCATCAAGATCCTTTACTCTCGTATCAGGATTGATGCCCGTGTCCGCGAGAATCTTTTTAGAAGTGGTCAAACCGATACCATAGATGTAGGTAAGGCCGATTTCCACTCTCTTTTCTCTGGGTAAATCCACACCGGCAATACGTGCCATAGATTTCTTTCCTCCGTTTTTTAATTTCTTTTTAGTATTTTTTGTATATCGCCAACGAATGCTTCGGGTTTAGCAGTGGAAAATGCCTTATCGACGCATTGTATTATTTTCGTAATCCCGTTTAATATCCGAAACCGCACATTAGGGCAAAATTTGCTTATTTTTGCGAGGATTATTAAACGCAACAAAACTGAGTTTCCGTAAAATTACGGAAATTCAGCTTGATTACACTATTCGTTTTTGAGCAAAATACCGCATTTACGCGACATTCCCCAAATTACGGCTTTTAACATTTTACCATAATATGTCAATATATGTCAAGCGTTTTACAGTACTTTTTTTAGGGAAATTTATAAAATTAGCCCTGTCTCTGCTTGTGGCTCTTGTTCTTGGAACAAATAACCATTACTCTACCATTTCTTTTAATAACTTTGCACTTGTCGCACATAGGTTTTACAGAAGGTCTTACTTTCATTGCTTTTCTCCTTGTTAATTAAACTCTTGCGTCGTAGTAATTACGACTTACTGCGCCATGTGATTCTGCCTTTTGTCAGATCATACGGACTCATTTCCAACTTTACCGTATCGCCTTCGATGATTCTGATATAGTTCATTCTCAGCTTACCGGAAATATACGCCGTGATTATGTGACCGTTGGAAAGCTGTACTTTAAAGGTTGCATTGGGCAACGCTTCGATTACTTTCCCTTCCGCTTCGATTACGTCGTCTTTGGACACAGAAACTCCCTCCGATTTTTTTATCCGCGCAGACTTATCGCTGCGTCTTTTTTGTTTTGTCTATCTTTATAACGTTAATATTTCCACACCATCTTCACGAATTACAACGGTGTTTTCATAATGCGCTGCAGGTTTTCCATCCATCGTTACTGCGCCCCAGCCGTCTTTTAAAAGACGTACACGCCAGTCGCCCATAGCGATCATTGGTTCGATGCAAAGCACCGTGCCTGCCCTAAGCCGCATCCCCGTACCCTTTTTCCCGTAGTTGGGAACGGACGGATCTTCATGCATTTCTCTTCCGATGCCATGTCCCGTATAAGAACGAATGACACCATAACCATGCGCCTCCGCATGCTGTTGTACGGCATAGCCGATATCGTACAATGCAGAACCTGCACGTAAATTTTCAATCGCCTTAAAGAAACATTCCTCTGTAACCTTTACAAGCTGCTTTACCTCAGGGGCAACCGCACCGATACAAAAGGTTCTACAAGCATCGCCGTGGTAGTGCTTTTTATCTGCCACCACGTCCACACTGACAATATCGCCATCTTTTAAGATGCGTTCGTCAGGGATTCCGTGTACGACCATTTCGTTCACCGAAACACATGCCGAGGCAGGAAAACCGCCATACCCGAGACAAGAAGGATTTGCACCCGATGCACGGATGTACCGTTCCACCAGTTCGTCAACTTCTCTTGTACTCATACCCGCTTGAATCTTCGAACCGACAAAATCTAACGTATCGCGCACGATTTTACAGGATTCTCGGATAAGGTCTATTTCTTTTTCGCTTTTTACATGAATCATATTACGTTATTTTAAGGTATCTAACTTTGCTGAAATTTTTTCAAACACATCCTCAGGAGTTGTGTTGCTTTTCACATTGAAGAGCAAGCCCTTCTTCGTGTAATAATCAATAAGCGGCGCTGTTTGTGCTTTATACACCGTCAAACGCTTGCTTACCGTTTCAGGGTTGTCGTCCTTTCTTTGATAGAGTTCTCCGCCACAACGCGCGCAGGTAACTGCACCGTTCAGCCTCGAAATGTGATAGCTTTCGCCGCAAACCTTACAAACTCTTCTACCGCACAAACGATCCATCAAAAGCTCTTCATCAACATCAATATTGATTACCAAGTCGATGTGTTCCATCTTGTCAAGTGCTTCCGCCTGTACAACCGTACGAGGGAAACCGTCAAGCATATAACCGTTTTTGCAATCGCCGCGCTCTAAACGCTCCTCTACGATATTGCAAGTTTCCTCATCAGGGACAAGCTTACCGTCGTCAATGTAGGTTTTTGCGAGCAACCCGATCGGGGTTTGGTTCTTAATGTTTTCTCTGAAAATGTCGCCCGTAGAAATATGAGGAAGGTTATAGCGGTCCGAAATTTTCGAAGCCTGCGTCCCTTTTCCTGCACCGGGCGCACCGAGTAAAATAATGTTCATAATTTTTACTACCTCGCTGACAACTTACAACTGTCTTCTTTTGTCAACCTGCATACTTCGCCCGCCTTATGCGAGCGAAGTATGAGTTATTTCTTATTTCAAGAAGCCTTTGTAATTTTTCATCATCAGCTGTGCTTGCAACTGCTTTTCAAATTCCATTGCGCAGGATACTACGATGAGGATACCCGTTGTAGAGAATACGTTGACAAGGTCAAACGCTGCCCATGCGAATGCAACGGAAGGAATGAATGCAACAAGCGAAAGATAAATTGCGCCGAACAACGTGATACGGTTGGAAATCTTTTTAAGATATGCTTCCGTAGCTCTACCAGGACGAATACCTTGGATGAAACCGCCGTTCTGCTGAATACTCTTGGAAATATCTTCGGGATTGAATTGCATCTGTGCATAGAAGAACGAGAATGCGAAAATCAATACGCAAAGAACGAATGCATATACAACAGCACCCCAACCTTCTGCCGTTGCCGACATCCAGTTGTTCCACCAGGTTTCGAAACCGGAACTAGGCCAGAACATGCTAGCAAGCATTTGAGGGAAGCTGAGGATCGAGAACGCGAAGATGAGAGGCATTACGCCGCCACTAGAGATTCTGATAGGAATCGAGGAGGACTGACCGCCGTACATCTTTCTGCCCTTGATTTGTTTAGCATACTGCACAGGTACCTTTCTTTCGGAAAGGTCAACGTAGATGATTGCAAAGAATACAACTGCACTTACAAGCAAGAATGCAATCAAATCCCAAATTTGACCAATATCGCTAGGGATTTGTTGGATTTTACCAACGATTTGCATACCAGCCGTGGACAAGATACCGATGAAAATAATCATCGATTGACCGTTGCCTACGCCGTAGTCAGTGATTCTTTCACCAATCCACATTACAACCAATGCACCTGCCGTGTAAACGAGCGCCATAAAGATACCTGCAACCAACGTCGAATTAAAGAACAACGAGGTTTGGATTGCGTTTGCGGTATTTGCGAAGTTGATGATGATACCAACCGATTGAATAATCGCAAGCAAAATCGTTACGTATCTTGTATATTGCGCAATTTTTTTACGGCCTTCTTCGCCTTGCTTGGACAATCTTTCAAGCGCGGGAATACCTACAGTCAAAAGCTGCATAATAATCGACGCGTTGATATAAGGCCCGATACCTAAAGCGAATAACGTACCCTGGGAAAGCGCACCACCGGTAAGGCTGCTCATCAAAGTGAGATAGTCGTTACCTGCAACAGCGCCTTCAAAATTGACTCTGTCCAAACCGGGAACCGGAATGAAACAGCCGATACGGAATATCAAGAGCAAAAGGAGCATCATATACACCTTTTTTCTGATATCCTTTACCTTAAAGGCATTGATAATTGTCTGTAACATTTTTTTCTCCGTTAATGGTTTTTTCTTGCGTTTTAACGGGAGGGGATCCCCTCGTCAAACGTCGGGGAGAAATAACGCGAACTACGGAAAATCGCATACGCAATTTTCCGTGTCACATTTTCTGATTAAAGGGTCTCCGCCGTACCCTGAGCAGCTTCGATTGCTGCCTTTGCGGATGCGGAGAATTTCGCCGCTTTCACGGTAAGCGCAACGTTAAGTTCGCCGCTACCGAGAACTTTCAGACCGCAGTTATTTTTAACTTCTTTCGCAAGACCGTTTGCCATTACGAAGCCGTAGTCAACAACCGTACCTGCAGGCAATTCTGCAAGGTCGGAAAGGTTGACAATAACGTATTCCTTTTTGCCGTTGTGCGTGAAACCTCTCTTGGGTACACGACGTGCAATAGGCATCTGACCGCCTTCAAAGCCAGGACGAACACCGCCACCGGAACGAGCCCATTGACCTTTGTGACCCTTACCGGAAGTTTTACCCGTACCCGAACCGATACCGCGACCGAGTCTTTTCGATTCTTTCGTTGCTCCCTTTGCGGGGGAAAGAGTATCTATTCTCATGTTAAAGCTCCTTAGATGTTTTCTACTTTGACGAGATGCTTAACTTTTGCAATCATGCCCTGTACTACAGGGGTATCGTCAAGTTCTTTGGAAGAACGGATTTTCTTAAGACCAAGTGCAGCTACCGTACCTTTTACGGATGCTACCTGACCAATCGTGCTCTTTACAAGCGTTACTCTGATTTTTGCCATATCCTTAATCCTCCGTTTCTCAGCTACGAATTTCTTCTACGGTCTTGCCGCGAAGTGCTGCAACTTGTTCAGCCGTCTTGAGTTCTTTCAAGCCTTCGATTGCTGCTTTTACGCAGTTACCGGAGTTCTGGCTGCCGTGAGATTTCGTTCTGATGTTTTTAATACCTACTGCTTCCATAACCGCACGAACGGGACCGCCTGCGATAACACCGGTACCTTCTGCAGCGGGCATCATAAGAACTGCACCGCGGCCGAATTTACCAACGATCGTGTGGGGAATCGTACCGTCAACGATGGATACGGAAACCATATTCTTTTTCGCTCTCAAAGTAGCTTTTTCAATTGCTTCGGGAACTTCCTTAGCCTTACCGGTTGCTACACCGATTTTACCCTTGCCGTCACCAACAAGTACGAGTGCTGCA
>JAFVQP010000141.1 GCA_017504735.1 Clostridia bacterium
AAGCGAGCTAATTTGTTCACCGTCCATCTCCGCATTTTGCAACGTTCCGACAATCGGTGTTTCAATGCTCATCGCTTGCAATTTCTCCACCTCGATTACGTGCGTTTCTTCCAAATGCACTTCGGGGGCAATTACGTTGCAAACAACCGTAATGCTTACGTCCGTTCCGTCATAAGACGTCTTGCCAGTCAAAACGACTTCCCCTCTTGACTGACCGATAATTGCATTGTCTTGCAATACCGCGGCATTACCTTCCACCGTCCACGCAACGTCTACGTCTTCAATGGTTTGCGAGCCCTTTACAAGAACAAAATCCAAGGGAATGCTATTGACCATATCCCCGATTTCTGCCGTCGTGGAAATTTTTGCAACGTATTTCCCTTCTTGGGGCACGTACGCCGCGGTTGTAGGTTGAAGTTTGTAGCTCGGCTCTACTACGTTTACCGTAATCACCTTGCTTGTGTAAATACCGCGCACCGTCGCATACACAACAATTTCAACGTCCTTTTCTGCGCTGACGCTAACAACGTTTTCATCCACGGAAAGCGTTGCCGACACGTTTTGGGAATTTTCCGCAAGCGCCACGCCGTAGGTAATCGGTTCAGTAAGAATTTCGTTGTTCCACTCCGCTTTTACGTCAAATTGCAAGGTTTCGCCTTGCTCTATTGTATAGATAGTATTTTCTACCAAAAGAACGGGGGCATACGGAGATTCTATAACTTTGACCTCGCAGGTTGCGCTAACACCGTCCACGGTTGCCGTAACCGTGGCGTTTCCCAGCGCGCCTTTTGCCGTTACAACGCCATTTGCGTCAATGGTGACAATTTCCTCGTTTGACGAAGTGAACTGCACCGCGTTTCCGCTCCCTTTCAACGTATATTTAAGCGTTAAGCTTTCGTACTGTTGCACTTCCACCGAGCTTTCCGAAAAGCGCAGGGAAACCGTTGTTCCTTCCTCCGTTTCAAACCATTCGGAAGAACTGTTTGTAGAGTCTTCTTCGCTCGGTTTACAGCCTGTCAGTGTAAACACGGCGGCGCAGGACAGGCAAAGAGCAAGGCTTAAAAACAAAACTTTTATTTTCTTCACGTTTCTTCCCTCCCTTTAATCCAAATCCCACGTATCCGTTACTTCTGTCATCAACCCTAATTCCCAATACGATTTATTGCCAAGAGCATAGAAATCATCAATAAACTGCAACCGCATTTCCTTTAAGTCGCTTGCGTTAAAAGAATTCGCATACGTTGTACAAAGTACGTACGTAGGGAAAAGCTGTTCCATTAAAATATGTCTATGGTAAATTTCATATTGCTTAGGATTGCTTGCTTTGTATTCCAACTCGATAACGTCAAACGCGCTATCCAAAAGCGCTCTCCACGTATGAATTAAGCCTTCGGGCCAGTTTTTGGCATCCGTCAATTTTTCATTTCTGTGGATAGCCACTACGCCGTTTACTTCTTCAATCCATCTGCATTGAGCATTGATTTGCTCGAAATACGTCCGCATAATTTCACCGGCTTCGCCGTAATAATATTTAAAAAATTTATCCAAATAGAAATTATAATCGGAATTTACGTCAAATTCGACCTTCGAGTTTAAATAATTGCGTAATTTATTAAATCCAGGGTTGTTTTTGTTTTGATACTGCGTCTGCCAGTAAATCCATTTTGCGCCCTTCGATTTGAAATATCTCGTCGTTTCAAAGGTTGTATCCCACGCGTGATAAGGATAAAGAATTGCCCTTGAATTGAACGAATACAGCCACGCATAAAACTCACCGCCGAGGCTGCTCCAACCGTCTGCAATCATTTTCCAAGACGCATTTTCAGGTTCGTAATAGGAATGTGCATAATCCCCTGAGGACGCAGCGAACATAAAATGAACGTTGGGCGCTGAATAAATTCGTTCATGGGTATCCGACCAAGCTTTGATAAAGTCTTCTTCCAAGCTTTCGCCGTTTTCATCCGTCCAAGCGTCTTCCCATTCCATCTTCTTCCCGTCGCTTGTGAACCACATTTCTTTTTTTGGAATGCTTTGTCCGTTTTCATCAAATACGTATAAACCGTTTTCTTTTTCAATGGGTGGATTCAGGGAAGCGTGATAAATCAGCGCAATCAAATTCCACTTTCTCTCCCCACCGAAGATAGAAATCGCCTCCTCCGTCTTTAACCATTCGTCAACCTTTACGGAAACGCGGTTGCAAAGGGAAAGCCACGCGCCCGCCATCGTACCGTAATATTCGTAACTGGCATCACACGACTTGCAGGTGCATCTATCCACAGAAGGCGTATACGTACCTACGTCGTGCTGACCGATAAGAATTGTACTTTTCGATGGATACTGAATCAAATAGCCTTTCAGCTTTTCAGTAAGATGGTTAATTAACCTCGTATAAGAATCTTGATTGCCGTGTGCCGTCCAACACCCTTGCCAATGCGTGGGATCTTCAGACGCCCAATCAGGGTTCGCTTCCGCTTCTTCCACGGACACAAAATCGTACCAGTTATGTACCCAGCTTTCTCCCGTATTAATGATGGGGTCTTCATAGGTATATCCCATTCCCAACATTTCCACCGAAGAAAGTGCCGTACCGCTACAATGCCGATAGTCAAAATCTGGACGCTCTACAATATCCATAGAAGGCATTTTTTTGCCGTCTTTTTCGTAAATAACGCAATCTTCCGCCAACATATCGTATCCAACGACTGCGCGCAAAAATGCAAGCGTACCCATTTGATAACCGTGTATGGTATACCCGTTAAGGAAAATATTTTTTCCATACGTCGCAATTTGATAGCCCGAAGGACCGAGCGTATCGTAGGAGCTGATTTCGCCTACCTTTTCACGATAAAGGTCTTCGCAACCGATAAAGATATATTTCGTATCTTGACTGACCATATCCGATGAAAGTTGGGAAATTTCAATACTTTGTAAATCGCCGCCCGTTGCCTTGTTGACGTGTTCCATCATAAGCCCCGCCGCCTTACCGCTATTCGTGCCGCCGATAACCACTTTATATTCCGTATGTCCGTTCACCACAAAATCGGAAACAGGCGCATTATAATTCACGTTTACGTTATGTAACGTGCCTTCTACGTAATGATGTCCTTCGTTAGATTCATTTAAAGTCCCCAGCGTTTCAGGCGTTGAATCCTGGTTGTCAGGAGTACAAGCACACATAACCGTGCAAATGGATAACAACAAACATATTGCCGCATTTTTAATTTTCATTGCTTATTCCTCCTTCTTATTTTGTGACGGTTACCGTGTGTTTCACGGAAGTCATATTGCCATATTCGTCGAATACCATCATAAAGAAGGTATATTCGCCTTCATACGCGCATTTGATTGCATTTTCGCCATCCTTAAAGCGAAGATATCGACCGTTGGGATTGTAAACACCTGCCACAATGCGAATATTTTCCGTGGCGGTAACGTCATCCTTCACCAACAATTTTGGAATGGCAATCACGTCGCCTACCTTTGCCGTCGTCTGCGCCCCGTCCGCAAATTTTGCCTGCGGCGGCTTTTCATCAATGACCAAAATGGATTTTTCCTGCACGAGTACGTTTTCCGCCACCCAATCCTTTTCCGTCGCTGTATAAATCACTTTATACTGTCCATACGACGTCAAGCTGATGGTATAAGCCCGATTCGTAGGCACGTCTTGCAGCGTAATCCCGTTATTATCCACAACAATCGAACCGTCGGGTGCTTTTACGGTCAGCGTAGCCTGCGCAAGCGGCGAGAATACGTCGTGCGCAAAAGCAGGCGCAATCTCAACCGTTTCACCAAGCGACTTATTGCCGACAAAATCCCCATAGATTTTTATCCTAGGCGCAAACACTTCCAAATTTTCACGGGAAAGACCTGCGTTGCATACGCTTCTTAAAATATAGCCTGCGTTTGCCTGCGCGTTGCACATTTCCACCCTAATATAAACGTAATCAGAGCTAAACCCTTTAAAAATCTCTCCGTCGGTTGTCAACCCCGCAGCAATCGCTACGCCGTCAAAAGCAAACTTACCCGATTTATAAGAAATTTCGTATTTCTCATCCGTAATCAGCGTTTTACCAGAAATCTCTGCCGTTGTCTGTCCGCTTGTAAGAACAACGCTACCGCTT
>JAFVQP010000142.1 GCA_017504735.1 Clostridia bacterium
ATTTGCAACGCATTTAACCTCTGACAAGGATACGTTTATCCATACCCATTCCTTCTACGAAATTTTTTACGTGACGGAAGGTGAAATCATACACGTCCACAACGGACAACGACAACCTATCAAAACGGGCGATATGTTCTTCTTGCGTCCTAATGATATCCACACTTTCAAAAGAACGGGAGAGTGTACGCATCGGGATATTGTTGTATCTAAGCAACTGTTTGAAAATGCCTGTCAATACATCAGCCCTACCCTATTAGATGAAATCAACCGAAGTGTTTTTCCCTTGCATATACAAATCACTTCAGCCCAAATTGAATATCTTGAAAAATTATTAAATTTCATCAAATATATGTCGCCGAGCGAAGAAAAAAACAAACCTTACCTAATCAACAGTTTTGTCGCACATATATTAGGATTGCTGTATCTTTCCGATAGAGAAGAAAAACCACCCTATCCAAGATGGTTTCAAACCTTCCTTTCGAATCTAAACGATCCGATACACATCAAGGCAGGAATCCAAAGCGCAATGGCTGAAATCAATTATAACTATATCTACGTAAGCCGCGTATTCAAAAAACATATCGGCGTTACCGTAACCGAATACTTAACGCAAAAACGCATTGACCTTGCCAAGGTATACTTAACTACCACAAAAATGAACATTTCGCAGATTGCCGAAGAAATCGGCTATCCCTACCCCTACCGCTTTAATCAAGTATTCAAGCAGTATACAGGCTATACACCCAAAGAATACCGAAAAATGTACTCGAAACCAAGTTAAAAAGTATCAAAGCCGAGCCAATCACTTGCACAAGTCGATCAGCTCGGCTTTTTCTTTTTGCGTTATTTTACAAATTCTACAAGCACGCCTTCGCCCGCTTCCAAATGAATGCCTAAATGTTGTTCGTTTACAGTCTGCGTTTGACCTCTTTGAATGACCTTCATTTCATGCGTATCATTCAAATCCAAAATCACGTCTTGCGCGTTCGCATACGTGTAGTTTACTACGTAAAGCACCGTTCTCTTTTCGTACTCGAAACAACCAACCAACGCGTCACCGCGAACACCCTTTAATTGATGGAATTCGCCGTCCTCAATGACCATCGTGTTACCTTCGAAATCCACCGAAGCGTTCGCAGACGGGATAACACCCACATTGTAGGCGTTCATCAAAATTTCGTCCACTGCGTCAATCTGCACGTTGATCTTTTGCGCGTAGTAATACCAACGATTGATATTCCCGTTCGCGCCAAAGAAACCATTACGCGTAAAGTCGTACGTACCGTTGGGCGCATAGGCGAAATACAAAGGCTGGAAGCCCAAGAAATACTGAATACCTTTAGACCCGCACGCCAAAGACGTGTTTACGTTCCAGCACAGCTGACCTTCCGTAGGATAGGGTTCGGGCAAGGATTCAAACTCGATCATTGCGTCGTTCCATTGACCGCCCGCCTGAATAAACGCCCAGTAAGGCATGTGATATTCTTCCGCCAAGTCCTTAATGATCGCCAGGTTGTTGAAATACCCTTTCACACTCTTGAAATCCCATACGTAGTGATCCCAAGAAATGTACTTACCGTTGCCTTCGCGATAGTATCTGCCTATGTATTCCTCATAGTCTACGTCCGTATCCCCCGAAGTGTATTTCAAGGGCCGTTCTTCCCATCTGGGCAACATGTTTACGTACGTGGAATACTTATTGTCAAACTCTTCGTTCAGAGACTTGTTTACCGCGCCGATATATTCAAGCTGTTCATAGTAAGGCTCATCCTTTGAATAGAACCCGACAAATGATTTGTAATCCGCAAATTCTTCAACCGTCGCCTTCAGCTTATCTACGTTGAGCGGCTTGTAGCCGTGCGTCATACTTGTGACGTCGTATGCGTTTACATAGTAGCCGATGTTGTATTTTTCCGCAAGAGTCAATACCTTCTTGATACTCTCTCGCGCCTGCGGATAGCTTTCGGGACAGTACGTGAACAGGTTAATCCCTGCTTCCGAAAGCATTCTAATGTAATATTCGTCCGTGAAGTTAGGCATCGTTTCCCCATTCGTCGAGCCGCTGGGCGTATAAGGTCCAAAGTACAAGCCGATGGGCATCACGTCCCCACCGCCGATAATATCAATGGAATAGGTATTAACCACTCTATCGGGATACACCTTATCGTAATCGGTTACACCGCCTTCTTTCTTACACGATGCAAAGGCAAAAGAAGAAAGACTTAATAGGATTGCTAATGCAAGACTTATTTTTTTATTCATTCTTTCTTTCCTCCTTTGAACAACATATATACCGCGCCCAAAAGCGTTAAGCTTGCAATGGGCAATACCGTCAAACTACTGCTACAGCCACTCTTTTCGGGGGGGGCTGCGGTAAAGAGCGTTTCCGCACGGTTATCCCATTCGTCCACATACAAGAAATCATCCTGCGCAGGGAATTTACTTGATTGGAAATTCACTTCGACAAGTTTTGCATTTTTATCCGTATTTTCAATACTTAAATTATCAATCCAGAAGTTTGCACAATAGGAATCTTTACCGTTTGCCATATTGTTTTGTACGTAGTTAAAATCGTCGCCGTATCCCCAAATTTGCACAAATCCCATCGGGGTATAGCCAAGATTATATTCAAATACCTTTCCGTAACGGTTTTCCGGCTCTCCTTCATACTTTACAAACACTTGTAACACGCCGTCGAGCATCTGAACTTTCATATTTACCGTTCTTTCATTTCCGTCGCCGTCCAAACCATTTTCAAGCGCAAAGAAATTCTTTTCCCCCGATACCGAAGCCGTCTTTACAATGGAATAATTATTCAAAAGCACACAAGAGTAACTGATCGCATTTCCACCGCTATACACAGGCATCATATAGAAGAATAAGGATTGCGCGACTGCTACTGACGAATTTGTTTTAATCGCAGGGCAACCGATAGAAATCCCCATCCAGTTCGTCGCAGGTGTAATCACATTTCCTTGTTCATCCACTACTGCTTCCCTCTGAATATGCGGAATATCATAGGTCATTGTAAAATTGGAGTATTCTTGTTTCGTCGAAACGTAACCCGTTATGGTAACATTATTAAATTTCAATACGCCATCTTCACACACAACGCTTTCGGGGGTAAAGTAACCATTAGCGCCGCCTTCAGAATAAAGAATCGCACTATTGAAACCATCATCAAAGGTTTCAGTAAAGTTCGTATTCGTTGGTGTATCATACGTCGCCGCGCGAACTTCCGCATTATAGATTTCTACGGACGACGACGCGCTTTGACCAAACCCAAAATACCCATTTGCGTAAACCGTCTTTTCGTTATCGTGATTCAATAACGTCGTACTGTTTACCGACAAATACATACTTCCTGCCGAGAAAATATCAAAGTCAATAACAAGTTCTTCGCTATAAGCATAAGTTGTCTCCGCGGTATATACAGTACCAATACTTTCCCCTTTGAAGTTTTCGACCTTAACCCCAATCGTACCATTCTCGTCATAAAGACAAATTGCCGATGCAGAATTAACGGCAGAATAAGGACGCTCCAAACCAAAACCGATGTAAAATTCGCCCGTTAACGCTTCATTTACCTTTACCGTAATTGTACCGCTGATACAAGTATCAATATCCATTTCCCGCAAATCATTTGCAAGAACAACGCTGACTATCTTACTGTCGGCGTTTGTTTTTTCTGCATCAAAAACGATTTTTCCCTGCTCGTGAGAAATATCTCTCGTCATATACCATTTTTGGTTGGAAAGCTCGTCCTCGTACATATTTTCGGTAACAACTTGCTGTTCAGACCGCCCAGCACTTGCAATCGTCGTTGATAATCCGCCGAAACAGCCCAGCGATAACATACCGCCTATCAACAGAGCCGCGCCCTTTTTCATCGTTGATTTTTTCATATAAATCCCCTTTATTATTTCAAGCCTGCATTGCTTAAATAGGTTTTCCAATTGCTATCAAAAGCATTCGTAATTTCCGTCCAAACTGCGTCCGCTGATTTCGCGCCTGATTGTTGGCTCATCGCACTTACAAAATTAACCGCCGCATAATCAAATGCACCGCCACGAGTGAATACAAGGCTTCTTCTACCTTCTACCATACCAACCATCGTATGACCGGCGGTGCGGTCAACTCGACCGAGCTTATCGCCGCCATCATCAACAC
>JAFVQP010000143.1 GCA_017504735.1 Clostridia bacterium
ATTTTGGGCGTGAGTAAAGAGCTGGGTTTTGAAAATGATAAGTTTGTACCTGGCGAAACTGGATATTCTCTTGATTTGACGCTTGGGGACACGGAAACCGCACAAATGGAAATCGGGAACGTGGTGTACGTACTCAATGGCGCACCGACAACGGAAAATGCAACGGTTGCGTGGTCATCGTCGGATAGCGAAACGGTTGCAGTGGAAGACGGCGTTATCAAGGGCTTAAAAGCTGGGACGGCTATTTTGGCGGGGACGGCTACGTATAAAGAAGAAACGTTAACGGTTTCCGTGGTTGTAAACGTGGCGAAAAATCAGGTGCAAATGACGGATAGATTAACGCTTGAAACGGTGGTTGGAGGTGTTGAAATCCCCACATCCATTGAGTCGTCTTCCGTTGAAAAAGTGGTTTTTAATAAGGATAACATAGTCTTTGATAAAGCAAATGAAAAAGGTTCCATTGAAGGCGACGTACTTACATTTGATCAAAGCGGAATGCCTGCAAAAATGTCAGACCTTGGTTTAGGAAAGACAATGACCGTTGAGACGGATACAACGATATATACCATTCCCGTTGATATTTATACTATGATTATCAGCGATAAGGACGAGTTGGATTCTTGGCAAGAAGCCGCTGCTGAAAATGCGGTGAAAGCAGGATTGTGCTTGGAAATCCAAAAGGGTTTTGTTCTTTCGGGGTACTTTGCCTTGGATAGCAATATCGAATACGACGGCGTGTGGTCGCCTTATAAGTCGTATAGTGAACTTTGGGCTATGTCGAAAGATAACACAAATAATGCTGACCTCAAAGATGTAAACGGAGAGTTTTTGGAAGGGGTTGTTGTAGAAGCTTGGAACTACGGCATTGACGGCGGATTCCAAGGTGTCTTTGACGGTCAAGGATATAATATCGGCGGTATAGAGACGACGGGGGATTTTAGCGGTTTCATCGTAATCAATGGCAAAAACGGTGTAATAAAGAATCTTTCTTTCACGGATGCTAAGGTTGGTGCAGGATCGAGCTTGTTGGTCGTGAACGGTCAAGGTACGGTTAAGAACATATACATGGGAATCGATTCTTTTGGGGAAAACGCAGTTACTTTCTTTAGATCAAGCAGCGCTCCTATTAGAACGGTGGAAAGCGTATTGATTGATGTGACGGATTGTAAGCTTGCTACCCTTAATCAAGGTTGGCTTGCTAGTCAATGCGGATTGAATGCGTACAAGGGTGTGTACGTAATCGGTGCGGGTGAGACACTTGCGGATAAACTGTTTGACGAAGCGAAAAATTGTACGGCAATCGGAGGTTTTGATACGCCCACGGCACTTATTGCTGAGGAAACGCAAGGTGTTGTCGTTAAGACCTGGGATTCTCAATTCTGGGAAATCACAGATAATTATGCTTTGCCGAAATCCATTGTGGATTTCTATAAAGGACCTATTGCCTTTACGAATACGGAAACGGTCATCAACTTGAATGGTGAAGTCGCCTTTGGTACGGATAAGGAAGCGAAATACATTGTATATTCCTTGAAGGATGCGAATGAAAGCGTTGCGCTGAACGGTAATATGCTTTCCGTAAAAGAAGGCGCGACGGTGGGTGATAGCGTGACGGTTGTTGCTACCTCTTTAATCGACGGGCAGACGGCAGAGTATACGTTGACGATTGCAGATGCGTTGATAAAAGAAACGATTGCAACTAAGTTCTATGCAGAGGCGGATAATTCCAATACCGCCGTGTTGCAATACGATGGATTTGCTGTTGGAAATACTTACGTTGTTACGATTAACGGCACAAGTACTACGGCAACCGTTGAAACGGAAGGGCAATTAACTGTTGTGATTGACAATATGAATGTTTCTACTGCGGAAAATATGAGCGTATATACCGTTGCTTGTAAAAATGATACGCAAGAACTCATTTTCAATAACGTAGTTGCAATTACCAAGATTTTGAAGTTGGCAGAAGATTTGCGAGTATTGAACGGGGCAGCCGTTGGGGCAGGTAATTACGTGCTTGGCTATTATCTCCTTGGGGATGATATTGATTGTGCAGACGCATTATATGAAGCAAATTCGTATTC
>JAFVQP010000144.1 GCA_017504735.1 Clostridia bacterium
GCCCAATGGCGGTGGCCAAACGGCGCTTGCGCTTCGTTCTGCCTATTGGGGGGATTATCATTTCTTGTTCCAAGGTAAAAAGTTGCAGTATAACCTGAAAGCAGGCTACGTAACGGTTGGCGAAGTGTTTATAGATGGACCGCAGCTTGTGGAAGTGGGCGCGATTGAAATCAAAGACAGCGATTTAACTTGGTTTTTCTTAAAGGTTGACGGAGAAATCAAGATGTCCGCAACGGCGGCAAACGTTCCCGACGTAAAGGGTATTTCCGCATGGGGTGACGAAACGGCTGTATTATCGCAATATTCTTGGACGGTGGATTTCAACGGCGAAAAGAAAGAAGTATTAAACGGTGCGGCTATTGGCGAATTGCCCGCAGCACCCGAAAGCGAATATGAAATTATCGGTTGGGCAGACCAGTACGGCAATATTTTGACAGCGGAAACGGTAGCTAAGGAAAATATAACGGCAACACCTGTATTTAACGAACCGCACACGGTTACCTTTGTTGTAAATGGACAAACGCTTACTACGGTGGAAAATGTTGGGTATAAGGAAACCGTGACTGTTCCTGAATGTAGTGTACCTGGTTACGATTTTGTAAAATGGGTTTACGGCGACAACGAAGAATTTACGGCAGAAACGCAAGTCGTTTCTAACTTGACGGTTACGGCGGTTTTGACCGCACGTGATTTCACGGAAGAGGAGCTTGAGGATTATGTCACGATAACCAACAAGGATATCGGTGCGGCAGCATCTATTAAAAATACGAACAGCAGTTTTACAAACTATAAAATCGTAACGGAAAACGAAACAAGCTCCGTTGTGTATCAGTTCGTTTACGCAAAAGGCGAAAAGCCTTTGTATATAGTTGTGCGCGACATTATCAACGGCTGGGGCACGAATGCGGGTAACGGTGGGGCAAGCGGTTACACCTTTATCCTTCTCGGCGCAAAGATGGAAACGCCCGTTGATAAACTTGTAGCAGATGCATTCTCGGGTGAAGCGAGCTTGTATCTTGTGGAAATCGGTGTCATTGACGTAAAGGATTCGAACGAGGTTTGGATTTACGTAAAAGTAAACGGCAATAAAATTGTTGACGGAAGAATGGAAAAATGTGCGAACGTAAGCAATTATATCGGTATGTTTGGTGACGATGCTTCGACCTCTACAATAAACGAAGCGGACGATTACCATTTCTTGGAAGGCGTTGTGGCAAAGCATACGGTTATAGAAGTGGAAGGCTTGGCGGCGACCTGCACGGAAGCAGGCTACACGGCATATAGTTATTGCGAAGTTTGTAACGCAAGTCTTGCTGCGAAAGAACTTCTTGATGTGCTCGGGCATGAAGAAGAAACGGTAAAAGGCTATGCGGCGACCTGTACGGAAACGGGTTTGACGGACGGCGCTATTTGTACGGTTTGCGGTGAAACAACAGTGGCACAGACGGAAATCGGCATGCTTGGTCACGATGTTCAGATGGTGGAAGCGGTTGCACCTGGTTGTGAAACGGTAGGGGCTACGGCAGGCGAAAAATGTATTCACGAAGGCTGTGATATGATTGTCAGCGGTTGCGAAGAAGTGCCAGCAACAGGGCATACCGAAGTGAAAGACGAGGCGGTTGCATCTACTTGTATTGAACGTGGTAAGGCGGAAGGGAGCCATTGTGGTACCTGCGGTAAGATTTTGCAAGAACAAGAAAGCTTGCCTTTGGCTGACCATAATTATGTAGACGGCGTTTGCTCCGTTTGCGGCGATGAAGATACATCGGCTGTTGTTCCCGAGGGTTCCTCTACGGATGAAAATAACGGCTCGGGTTGTTTTGGTTCCATTGGCGGTGCGTTTAGCGGTGTTATAATGGCAATCGGCGCGACGTTCCTTTGTGTTAAGAAAAAGAAAGAAGAGAAATAATAAAAGTAAAGCCGCTTTCTCGGTTTTTTATCGGGAAAGCGGCGAAAAAAGGAGCTATCAATGAAACGATATGAAGAAATAAAGATGTTTATCGTTGTTTTTGAAAGCGATGACGTGATTAGGACGTCTTGGGGGGACAATGAAGTTCCTGAAATCGGTGGTGGTGACGAAGGAGGTATCTTCGAATGAGAAAGAGGAAATGTTTTGTGTCGTTGCTTATAGCGACGTTGACGGTATTTGTTCTTTCGCTTTGCGCGGGGATTATGTTCAGCTTTAGCCCAGTGACGGCAAATGCAGCTGGGACGAACGACGGCGGCGCAGGTAAGGTGACCTCTCAAAAGTCTGCTGCCGTTTATGAATACGAAGATTACGTAGTTGCGCAAAACGATGATTTTGGCGGCGCAACAACTTTATCTTGGGGCGGTGACGCTACCAGCGGTTTGACGCTGAACAACGATTTGCCCACGGCATCCTTCGTGTACAAATTTAGTTACACGCCCAATGGCGGTGGCCAAACGGCGCTTGCGCTTCGTTCTTCTTATTGGGGTGATTATCATTTCGTGTTCAAAGGTAAAACGTTGCAGTATAACCTGAAGGCAGGCTACGTAGCGGTTGGCGAAGTGTTTACAGATGGACCGCAGCTTGTGGAAGTTGGCGCGATTGAAATCAAAGACAGCGATTTAACTTGGTTCTTCTTGAAAGTAAACGGCGAAGAAAAAATGTCCGCAACGGCGGCAAACGTTCCCAACGTAAAGGGTATTTCCGCGTGGGGTGAC
>JAFVQP010000145.1 GCA_017504735.1 Clostridia bacterium
CATCAGTATCAGATTATGGCTCGGCAGAATATTACCAACCGACACCAACTCATTATTATGCAGACCGAGCAAGAGCGAGATATAACGCTTCACCACAGCCACATTACCGATACCGTGATTCCTGCAAGGGCGAGCATATTTTTCCACACCGCGTTATCGTTTGCAGAACACTTGTTATAGATCGCTTCCGCAATCTGTTTTGCCGTACGGCGGTCTTTGCTGCTTTCACTGCAGAATTCGATTTCTAATTGCTTTTGACCGTTTTCCGTGCAAACGTCAGACAATGCGCCAGAACGGGTCAACGGCGTTCTGTAACCCTTCCCTACGTACCAATCGTCTACGCTGGTATCTTTGATGCGTTGCTGTTGAAGGGGCGAGAAACTCTTAAACAAATCAGATTCGTAGTCCATCTGATATTTGAAGGCCGTAGAAACGCCGCGGGTTGCCTTCATAAACGTTTCGATCCCCTTATCGCTTGCCATGAAGGTAAGGAAATCTTTTGCCAAATCTTTCGCGTCCGAATTTTCGGGAATGAATGCAACGTGACCGCCAAGCGTCGATTTGCACGTTCTTGCTTCCTTTACGATTGCAAAGTCTTTTTCAGATACGTTTGCAACGGAAGTCTCCCCTGCGTCAATCGCCTTTACTATCGCTGCGAGTTGCGTATTATACGTAGCTTTATCCTCGTCAGAAAGGGTGGAATATTCCGTCGTACCGTGCGTATAAATATCCATCTTCTCTACGATAGAGCTGTTGATAGGCGTCTTCAAGAAGTAGAATTCGTTATCGGGATTGATGAAAGGTGCGTTTTCCGGATTGTTCATGAATTCGTCCATTTCCAACTCGAACCAGTCCCCCATGAACATGAAGCATGCTTCCGTATTCAAGAAATGCGCCTGCGTAGTTGCATAGTCAGAATCTGCATAGTCGGTGTTGATATAACCATGCGTATACCAAAGCAATTCTTCAATCGTTTCCATCGATCTCAAACGAGCGGTATCCTTAAATACTTCTACGCTGTATTCGCCGTTTACTTTACCTTCCATGAAGCTACGGAAACCATCTTCTCCTGCATATTGTCCCCACATAACGCGGAATGCACCTTCCGTCCAACCCGTTTGCTTTTTCGCAATCATAATCAATTTGGGGTTCTTTTTGCTCTTGTTCAATTCGTTACCCATCTGTACTAATTCGTACGTTGTAACGGGCATCTCGTAATCTTCGCCAAGATAAGTATCTACAACATACTTATTGTAAAGCAAGCCATAGCTACCGTTTACCCAAGGGAAATCCATTGCGTTGAAGCCTTCGCCCAAATCTCTGTCCGCTTCTTCCACAAATTGCGCGTACATCTTTTCTTTTACGGTTACGTTTTCGCCAGGAATAACGCTATTGTACATATCCGTCAAGTCTGCATAATAACGTACGCCGTCGCTTTCCCCCATCGGGTTGGTAGCATAGTCGCAAGAGAAATACAAATCGTGCGATGCATACGTACTTTCGATATCGCTTACGGGTTTGGTACGAATCGTACTAATCGTAGGCGAAGGAATCGCAAGACGGGGATATTTTTCTTGCACCCAAGGTTCTGCCTTAAACGCATCTGCCAAAGCATATGCCCATTCTACACCGTAACCAAAGTCGGAAACAAAAATTTGCAAGGTGTCTGAGCCGCCAAGCGTGCCACCGCCGCCCCCACATGCGACCATAGGTATTACCCTCATCGCCGCCATAGATAAAGCCAAAACTTTCATAATCTTTTTTCTCATAATTTTTTCCTTCCTATATTTTTACTTTTTTGTTTTTTAATTTTTAGCCTTTCAATCCGCCAAGCGCCATATTTTTGAAAATCATGTCTGACGAGAAGCCGAACAATACCAACGGAGGAATAGCACCAATAATCAAACCGCACCAGTATTTAGGATAATGCATATTGCCGCCAGTTGCATTTCTAGCCCCGAACAGATATAAGCCCGTTGCCAAATTCGGGAAGCTAGGATTGTACAAAAGAATATTTAAGTAATCGTTCCAAAGCCCGAACGTATTATTAATAAAGAAAGTCCAAAAGATTGGTGCAATCATTCTTGCCTCAATAGCGAAGAAGATACGCAAACGGCTCGCCCCGTCTAATTCTGCCGCTTCCTTATAGGCATGAGATAATCCTGCGAACGCTGCGGAATAGATAAACACGCTCGGCGAACGTCCATTCCAAGACGTAAAAATGAAGTACAACGGACTATCGTACAAGCCAACGTCGTGAATAAACTTCATGTACGCGCCGCCCGAACCAAACAAAGGCAACGTCATCGTAAACAAGTGCACCGCCATAACCACCTTTTTGCCGTAAAAATTATATCTGGCATAAACGTAGCCGACCAACATAGGCGTCAAGGATAAAATCGTCGCACGAGAGAAAGTAATCCATAAGCTGTTCCATACCATTCCTATGAAAGTAACTTCCGTTTCCTTGCTGTCACCGACAACCAAATATCCAAAGGCATCTTTCCAGTTGCTCCAACGCCAAGTTTGCGGGAAGTCCCAAAGGTTGGTAGTAGTGAATTCCATACCCGCTTTAAATGAGTTAGTGAACATGAAGAACAAGGGTACTAAGATCGTAAGACACTGTATACTGAGGATGGTAAATACGATGCCGAAAATAATTTTTTCCACGCCGTCACGTTGTGTTAATATGCTATTTTCTTTTGCTTTTCCAAACATAACGTTTCCCCTCCTTCTTAATATTCTACCGAATCAATTTTACCGATGAGCCATCTCATCGTGTAAACGACGGGGAACATAATTACCGTCAAGCACATACCTGCTGCGGATGCTTTTGCATAAGCGTTTTCCCCTGTTGCATATACCATGGTAAACATCCAATACGAAATGGTTGTCGTTTCATACGCACCCTTTGTGAAAAGTAGGATAGGTCCACTGGAGCTCAAAATTCCAACAACGTCTAACAAAAGGAGCGTGGATAACGTCGGCAACAAAAGCGGAACGAGAATTTTCGTCAATTCCGTCCAAGGTCCTACGCCGTCCAAACGGGCGCTTTCCAACACTTCCACAGGAATTCTCGCCAAGGAACCGCCCAAATAGAGCATATTCTTCGTCCAGCCCATCCATATAACGTAAACAACCATCGTCCAGGTTGCCGTCTCCGAACGGAAGAGCAGTGAAGGCATCTTAAAATCTGAATTGAACATCTTGATAATCGTCTCAATCGCCCCATTGGGATTGGTGATGTTTTGGAATAACGAAACAAACACAACGGGAGAGATAATCGCCGGCATGTATAATATAAATCTGAACGCCTTATATGCCGCAATCTTCTTATAGAAGAAATAAGACAGGAATATAGACCATACAAACAATACCAAGTCCGCCCCGAAATAAATAAACGTATTTCTAATTGCAATCAAAAGCTCTGACCCAGGGGCGCGAACTTCGTTCCAAAGCATCTCAAAATTCACCCAACCCGCAAACTCCCCGTTTCTTTTGAATGCCAAGAAGAAAGAATCAATATTGGTATATACGTATATCGTAAAAAATTCGATAAGCGGTAACGCAATGAGAAGATAAACGAAGATGGTGTCTTTCAACTTCTTAGCTTGACCCATACTTCTTTTCTTCTTCGTCATCAATACATCCATATAACTACCTCCTTTTATTACCTTTGATATTTTTTATTTCTGAAACTCGATTTAAAATATTTTCCGCGGACTTCAGATTATTTGCATATTTCTCACGAAATTCCTGTGGGGTGTTCCCCGTCACATCTTTAAAAAATTTAATATAGGAATACGCCGATTTGAAACCGACAAAATTCGCTATCTTGGTGATGGAATCCCGCCGATGCATCAAATTGTAGAAAGATAACGTGACTCTTTTTCTTTTTTGATATTGAATCGGACTGTACCCCATATATTTTTTAAACTGCCGCATCAAATGTTGCTTGGATACGAAGGCAAGTTCCGACAGCTGTTCCAACGTAATATCTTCACGTACGTTGGCGTCTATGTAAGCCCTTACAATTTCCACAGGTGAAGTCTTTGTTTTGGATACAGGCTCTAACTGCACTTTATTGCTGGAAAAGGCAACCAACCCGTCTCTCCACAAATTTGATGAACATAAAAATACGATAATCAGTTGCAAGTACGAAGCAATGATTTCGTTGCTAAATTCGCAATCGGTTGACAGCGCTTCATACATCTTATCCAGCCATCCGAATATTTCCGCCCCGTTCTTGTCCAAGCGTATTTTACAGTCTCTTGCCGTCGTAGGAAAATGCAAGGAAGTAACCCCTAAGCAATAATACGAAAGTTCTCTCTCCCCTACTTCAATGTGAGGTAAG
>JAFVQP010000146.1 GCA_017504735.1 Clostridia bacterium
CCTTCAATAAATGGTTTATCCCAACATCTTGAATCATAGGAGTTCTCTCTATTGTCCCCTATCACAAAATAGCAATTTCTTGGAACAGTGTAAGTAATCCCTTCCACCGTAATACTTTCGCCTGCTGTTGCTGCAATGCGTTTAACCATCAAATTTCCATCTCTCGTAAATACAATTATGTCACCCGTCTGCAAGTCATCAAAGATTCTTACACCAAAGACTAAGCTTCCTTTTTTTAGCGTTGGTTCCATCGACGACGTTGGCACATAACCTATAAAAAATACCGTTTTCATCAAAACAACAACCATTGCTGCGACGAAAACGGGAATCAACCAAATAAATTTTTTCAACTTACACATCCTCTCCCTTCTCGCAGTTTACCTCGACTAATCAAAAGCTTTTTACTTTCGTTAATGACCTGCTGGCAATAATACTCGCCCATAAGTCCGATGTGCGCCTGCGATAACGGTGCACACACCTTATAGGCCAACCATTGATATGCCTCATTCTTGGTCATAAGCCCAGATTTATGAATCATATCAAAATAATGATGCGCTGTATTTCTCATGGCTCTTAGTTTCCCATCTGCCATTGAGCCTACTGGTTTTTTAGTACCAGGATGAACGCGAACGTACGCATCACATCTTGGATAATTGCGGCATACAAACAGCATCGTTTTATTTGCATCTTCTTTATAAATACCTTCCGCACTGCGAAAAATCACACTCCCGCCGCAATACGGACATCGCATCGGATTTTGCTTTTGTTTTTTATTCTTTTTCATCGCGCCCTCCTTTTTTTGAAATAAAAAAGCCGAAAGGCCGTAATAAGCACAGGTCTTCGGGAATTCAGTCTCACCCGAAAATCGACTCCATACTATATTACAGCCTTTCAGCTAAATGTTTTATATAAGGGTTTGCGGCTTGTGAGATGGTCACAATGCCATCCGTAACGGATCCGCCTTTCGTTGTATCCGAGAGCCTTGTACGCCTAACCCTCGCTTAGTTACAGTATATCAAATAGAAGAAAATATGTCAATACTTTTTTGCAAAAATTCTACAAAAAATTTGCAAAAAAGCCCTTATTTTCAAAAGTTTTTACCCAAAGTCAGTCTGGGATATTTTTTGCTGTTTCCAAGACTGACTTTTACATTTTTCGCCCTTAAAACACCTTCTTCTTTTTCAAAATAAAGAACACAATTGCGCCTACAAAAGCAACCCCGCCGATAACAATTAGTGCGATGACCCCGCCACTGAGCGTCTTTTGAATAGTAAAGCTATATTCATTGACGTTCCCGCAAACATCCTCCACAACGATTTTATAGTCACCTGGCATTTGAAGAACATCACCTTCATGATAAGCAATCTCTCCGCCGTCCAAATACACCTTCACGCTCGCCGCTTCAGAAACTTCGCTAAGTGTTACGCCGTTTTTTGTAGAGCCTCCATTCTCCACGCCGTTCAAAACAAGCGTAGGCGCCGTAGCGTCAACCGTTACCTTAAACGAATACGTCTCGCCGCCCACAATCACGTCAACGTCATACTTTCCATCACCGAAAAGTTCCAAAGTTCCATAATTGAGACGTTTATCTTCGCCATTAACAAGAACACCGCCAAAGCCTTCAACGTCATCAAAGTTATGTGTGAACTCTTTTACAAGCGGTTGAATGATACGGAAAACAATTACATCCTTGTTGCCAAGTGCATCTATCAAAACCAAAGTATAATCTGCTGGTTCAACAATTGCGCTGCCAAGAGCGTAATCCATTTTTTCGCCATTTTTCATAAGTTCCGTCGTAATGGTTTCATGCGAGGTCGCTACCACTGAATTCGACAAGCCACCGTTATATACATTGATTTCATATTCAACGGTTTTATCTATCGTAAACTCTACCGAGACCTCATTCCCCGCAAAATCATATACGCGAACTCGGTATTGACCATCCGCAGAGATAGGATTACCTGATACGTAATTGCCAAGCAATTTCCCATCCTTGTACAATTCCGCTGTAAGATTTTCTTCTGTATAGAAAACCTTAACATCTTTGTTTACTGCTTCTCTATGGTTCGCTCCTTCCGTTACAATTACGGGTAATCTCGTATCGATTGTAAAGGAATAGATTTTCTTATATCCATTATAGTTGGAAAAGGTGATTTTGTAAAAACCATCTTCCGTTAATTTTTGGCCAGAAGTATATTCGATTACTTTTCCGTCTTTCAAAACTTCAACAATTACCTCATCCTTCCAAGTGAAGGTTACAGGTTTATTAGTATACCCTTCGTGTTCCACCCCGTCAAGCGTAGCTTCTGGCATTGGTTGTTCATAGGAAATCGTTTGAACAAGCGCATCAATACCCGTGCGGAATTCGTCCATCACGGTTACTTTGTAAAGTCCACTCGTACGAAAATTATACTTCAACGTATCCACCGTAATTGCCTTGCCATAATCATCTTCCGTCAACGCAATCCAAGTTTCACCGCCGTCATCACTCTTGGCAATTTCCAAGAAGGAAATATGGGATACTTTATCCTTACTTTCCCCTACAGCAATATCCAGCGTTTTCTTTTCCGCGTTTTCCGTCATCGTAATCGTAGGCGCATTCATGGATACCACAAACTTAAATTCTTCCGTTTCACCATAGTGGTTTACTGCCATTGCGCTGTAAATACCGCTTTCTTCAATGGTGCAAGCATTTTCAATATCAAAACAGCCTACCTCATCACCGTTCTCGTAATAAACCACGAACATTGCAAACTCGTCACCTTCCATCGGAAGGGAAAGCGTAACCTTACCGCTAAAGTAGTAGATTCTGTCAAACTCTGCATTCGTAGGACTATTTTCCCCAAGTGCGTATTGGAGCGTAGGCGCAGAATCCCAAATATATATTTCATATTCTACACTTCCGCCGTAGCCGTCTTCCATTAAAAGGGTATGCAAATCAGGTTCAGTAACCGTGAGCTCCGCATAAGGTTCTCCGTCCAAAGTATAAATATAACCTTCACGGAGTTCTACCGCCACTCCCACGATTTTATTTTCGCCAGGATATGCGTCCAAATAATCATCAAAGCCTACACTATCCGTTTCTTTTTCCCAATAATACCAACTCTGAACTCTTTTTTCCGCGTACTTCTTTACCACTTCGTCTAAGCGTTCTTGTGTGAAATACGCAACCTTCTTTTCGGGATCGTCTTCACTCTTGTATAAATAATACGCGCCGTTCTTTGCATTCACGCTATCAACAGTATCCATGGGAATTCCCTGATCCCACGTTGCCGTCGTCCAGGATTTGTATTCAATATTTGTATATTCCATCGATGTCGCAAAGATTAAAGCGTTTTCATACTTATGGAATGAGTGTACGCGTCCGCCCCAGATCTCCTCTACTTCCCAAAATACCTTTTGCATCGTAAAATCAGAAAGATTTCTTGCTCCGCCGATAAACTGCGTCTTCCATACATTGCCCGCCTTATCCGTACATACCACGTCATAGACCGCATCTTTTATCGTATAGATTGTACCGCCTTCATACAATTTCCCATTGATTGTAATCGTATCTACAGGTGCGTCTATGTCAGGGTTGCCGTTCGTCCAAGAGATTTCCACTTTGCCTTTTGAATAACCATTATTAACACTCGTAAGCGTTAATTCCTTAGGCGAACGGTCAATAACAACGCTACAACTAGCTTGTCCACCCTCATTTTGTGTCCAAAAGCTGTATTTCCCTTCATCTGAATAGGTTGTTCCCGATGTATATTGACTAGAAGAAGCATTAGGCCGAACAACAAATCCCGTTCCTTCATTAAAAATATAACTGATGTAATCAGCATTTGTATAGCCGTTATTATCTAATGCCAGCTGACCATTAATATAAAGTTCACCCTTAGGTGCAGTATGATTGACTGTTATCGTATATACCAAAGAAGAATTATCACTGAAATCGACTGCATAAAACATATATTCCCCTTCCTCAGTAAACTTTGTTGTGTTGTCACATTCTATATATTCTACTGTTCCAGGTCTCTTCACGTAAAGCGCTTTTACCCCCGACAAAGCATCTGTCGCGTCAAATCGAATAAAATCCGCACCTGTTATGGAAAGAATTTCATTCCACTTCGTATTCTCACAATAAATTATCCCCATTGGGCCAGTCTTATCCAAGGTAATATAACTGGTTGAAGAATGTAGCAACGCATTGTTAATTGCATAAAATGAATACGTAGCATCTGCCATTAGTTCCGTACCTGGGGTATAAACCGAATATGCACCTCCATTACAACTTACATAGATTGCCTTAATACCAGAAACACTATCCAGCGCCGTTGCACGAATACATTCACTTCTAATAACCGAACCACTTTCTACAACTTGTCCATTGCCGCCGATATTCGCACTAAAAAGTGTTAACTTTGGCTGAGACACATCGTAAATAATTTTGCTTTCTTCGGATACATTATTTGCATGATCAATTGAGCGAAACGAATATTCTCCTTCTATTCCACTAATCTCCGCCCCCTGCGTATAAGTTAACCACTCGGAACTATTTGGTTTTTTATACTGACAAACAGCCACACCTACTGTATCTGCTGCCGTATAGCTAAAAGGTTTACTCGTGTAGCTACCACTTTTTACTACCGAGCCACCAACATTCAATTTACCTACGGGAGCCGTCAAATCCAATGTAATTTCTTGAATTTCTGCAGTTTCATTACCCCCAGCGTCAAGTGCCTTAAATAGATATTTCCCTTCCGCTGTCAACTGACTACCGTTTATATAGCTTACAAACGATCTTGAACCGGGTTTTTGCACTTGCACTCTCGAAATTCCTGACTCAGAATCAGTCGCCTCATACTTAATATACGACTTGTTCGTAATGGTTCCATTAGAACATACGCCGTTTGCGTCATATAATTGGCCAATCGGCTTACTAGTATCGTAATAAACACGAAACTCATCCGACATATTGTTTGCGGCATCGAGAGTCCTAAAATAGTACCATCCATTTAACGTTATAATTGATGTCGTTCCATCATATGCCCTCCAAGTATTATGCTCTGGAGACTTATATTCCATAAGCACAATCGTCCCCTCATCCGTTGCCGAATAAATAAACGGGTCCTTCGTTGCTCCGCCGTTAGAGATCACATCGCCATCTCGATCATCCACTTTTCCAACAGGGGCTATCGTATCAATGCATCGCTCACTAATATCGGTAGCACTTGCAAGGCGGTCATAGGTCTGGAAAAACCAAAAACCATTATTTTCCTCGGTCGCTAAAATCGATAAGGAATTATAATAGCAATAACGCCATTCCCCATCCAAGCCGTGCTTATAGCGAATATAACTGAAGTTGGCATCGCTTACCGAATAAAAAATATTTTTATTTGTATAATAACTATACTTACCAGTACCACTACTCTCACCAAAGCTATAGGTAGGTTTGTCAATGTCTACCTCAAAAGAATATTCATACTTGTAATAAACGTTGCTACTGAAAAGATTTTTTTTGTATCTACATTCATAAACTAGGGTATATTCTCCACTTGATAAACCGCCAAAATTTGCAGTAATATCTTCATCGCCCGATACAGAAATCGATTTATACAAAAGCCCTCCCTTATATAGTTCTAATAACAAATGTTCTTTTAGATCAATCGCATCTATCACTATATAATACTCCGACCAATTACTTACATTTCCGTTATAAATTGTGTCCGAAGTGATTGTACTTTGCGCTCTCATGTATACGGTGAATTTATCAGGGCAACCCATTGTTGTTGTACCATCTACCGTCGTTCTACCATATGTCAAACACATAGGCGAAGTGTCCACCGTATCAGCCGACGCCGACATCGTCTCCGTCTTTACTTTTTGCAATGCATAGAAAAAGACACCCAACATAACTGCGAGATATCCTACTATAATGCAAAGCAGCTTCCAAATAAATTTTTTAGTCCTGCTCTTCATACTCTTACTTCCTCCTTATTCCAATATCACAATGCCATCGACGCATGCGTGATAATCCCCCAAATACGATTGCTCTTTTCGTCGATACCGAGAATTTGCACCGTTACTCTTGCGCCCTTCATAGGTCTACCACGAGCAGGGAAACGACACAAACAATCTACTCCGCCTTCCAACGATACGAATACGCCGTTTTTGTCTACCATACTCACCGTCCCGACGTAACGATTGCCTACGCTATACTTTTTAAGCGCCAACTCATACGGATTAACGCCTGCCTGCTTTACAGAAACTTGGATTTTGACGTTATTCAAATCTTTATTATCTACCGAAAGAACTTTTACGATTACCCTATCCCCTGTCATAAATTGCGACATAGGATTGCTAATTCTTTGATAGCTCAGTTCCCTGGACGGAATAAAGCATTCCACCCCGAACAGATCCACAAAAATCCCACTGCGAACCACGGACACTACTCTTACTTCTGCACGTACGCCTGCATGGACAAGCGCGCCTTCGCCTCCGCGATAAAATCTCTTACGCTTCGCCTGCATTGCATCCAAGCGACTTGCAACCGCCAACATGTCATCATAGAGAATACTGTTTACAACGTAATCCACTTCCGCGCCCAAACGCCGAGTTAAAAGATAATGATAAGCGTCATCCACAGTTCTACCTTCCACTTCTTCAGGTTTTTCTACCATATCCTCCGCAGGAATTACCACTTTGAATATTCCGTGATACAAGACTGCAACGCTGTCGTGGCCTTGGAAATTCCTTTCAACGCCCTGCACCGTCCCCGTCAAAACCTTGTCCGTCTTCAAAGATTCTGTTAAATCGATAAGGTCGTTCTTGGCTTTATCCGCGTCCGTTTCTACCGTTCTGCGCGCGTCAATTGACATTACCGTAGGGCCGCCTTTACTTCTTGCTCTTCTTTTTCCGCCGCGTTTTTGCTCTTTCGGATTTACCACCATCAATAACGATTCTTCCCCTTTTACTTCCTGTCCTTGCACTTCATTCAACACCGTTTCTACCGTATCTTCGTTTACCGCCTCTTCCACAGGCGAGTCTACTT
The DNA here is from genome assembly GCA_017504735.1 of Clostridia bacterium. Next base: position 7,037 of record JAFVQP010000146.1, read on the forward strand.
CATTACCCAATTCGGGCATATTTTCTTTCTTGGTCAATCTTTATCCTCCTTCTATTTCATTTTTTTGATTGTTACCATCCTACAACCCCGAGTATCCGACTGCACACATTGACGTACCAACGCGAGTCGCCTGCATACTCCAAATCGACATCTTTTGTTCGTTCTTCTTCATAACCCCATTGATATAACCTATAATGCAAACGATACTCACCGACATAATCGGTTACAGTTCGCGTCAACGGCTGATTTTGCTTACTTAGGTATTGACGGATGAACAGTATTACTTGTGTTTGGTCTTTTATTGTGGACACACGATACGCGTCTTTAATTTGCACGCTGTTCTCTCCAAACCGTAATTCCACCCTAACGTCATCCCCTAAATCTAAATCAACCGTATCCCCACAAACCTCGTAAGCATAGCCTTGTCCACATTCGTTCAGGGCTTCGTTCCTTAAATACGTCCCCGTCCAGCAGAGCATACTAACCAAAAGAAAAAGAGCATTGATAAGCGTTATCACGCCTATCCAACTGCCCTTTCGTTTTTTACTCTTATTCTCCCACTCCTCTGCCGACGGATACCGTTGTTGTCTTATACGCATCACCTCCTAATTTATATCGAGTCCAGAGGCATATCCACGTAGATTACTTTATCATGGGTTCTTTTTCTCGACGCTTCTTTCTTTTTATTAGTTTCTTGTGGACCCTCTTCCACTGTCTCCATCGAAACACTTGGCATATAATCCATAATCGATGCCGGAACAATACGCTTTGCATACGGGTGTTTCGTATAATCCATTTTATCTAAGATTAACACGTTGCACCCACGAACAATACAGAGCATTTGCGTATTCGGCAATCTAAGCACTTCGTCTGGCGTCAAAAGTTTACGCTTTCCTTGACCATCCATTTGCCGATATTGCGGTATCATCTGCACCAATGCAAGCGTACGCCTTGTCGTCATCGTATTACTCACTTCCACACTCATTTCCCCGCTACGGTTCGAAAAATACTTCGCGCTGACTTCATCCGTACAGCCAAGCATTAGCTGAATATCGCAGTTGCCTACGATTTCCGCCCATAGATTGTCTGCATATCGGTTTTGGAGCTGTCCCAAACTCTGCACTGCAAGCATTACGCGGATATCTCTTGAACGACAGGTACTCAACATTCTTGCAAAGTCCGAACCGTCCGCAGCGCCGCCGATACGCCCGATGTTATTGAACTCATCCAAAATCAGATTAACGGGAACTTTACACTTCCTATCTTCCTGCGAGTCTGCATACCGAGTGAGTTTTATAAACAAGAACGAAAAGAACAACGAAGACAAAAACGCCAACGTTGTGTCTTGGTCGCTTATAATTACGTAGTACGCGCACTTGCGTTGCCCAGGAGCCGCTAAGTCAATATCCGACCTTGACGTAATCGCCTGCACTTCTTTGTTTTGAAGCACTTGCAATCTCGTACCAAGCCCAAGCAATATTCCTGCCTTTACCGTATCGCTTGCCTGCGTAAACAAATTGTACGGTTGCTTCGCCGCATTGCACTCTGGCAAGCTATCGATTAGTTTACCTGTATCCTCAATACTCCGCGTAGTGAACGACGCATAGACTTCCGATAAATTACGCTTGGATCTTGGAAGTTCTTTTTTGTCTTTCACATACAAAACCAACGCCTTCAAGAGATTCTGTTCGCCGTTATCCCAGAAATGGTCGCCTTTGCCTGAGCTCGTATTGCCGATAATAACGCTCGCAAGAAGCTGCGACATCAAAGTATCTTTCCCTAAATCGTCCATACAGTTCCAAGAATCGCTATGCTCTAAGTTAACCAGATTGAAAACCTTGACTTCATAACCGTTTTGCCGATACAGCTCCGCCGTATCCGCATACAGTTCGCCTTTGGGATCAGTAATCACTACCGATTCTTCGTTCTTCAACGCCTGAAACAAAGCATTACGGATAATGGCGCGGGATTTCATTGTACCCGACGCGCCAAAGATTGCAATGTGCCGATTTAAGTTCGTATCCTTTGGCATACAAACCGTCTTTCCGTTCAACTCGCCAAGGATAACCCCTTCCGCCTTTTCAGGTGTAGATAACTCCAAGTTTTCCTTCAGTTCCTTATCCGTCATCATAGACGCTGTACCGTAAGTACCTTCCTTGACTTTCCCAAACCCGCGCGGATCTCTGTCCTTACTCCCAAATCGGTTATACAGCGTATAGACGCCGAAGATGATTCCCGATACAACCACGATTAAGAGCATTCCTTTCAATCCGTTTGCCGTAAACGCATACGTAATACATAGAAGCGGATTCCAGTTCACTGGCTTAATTCTTGTTTGCCCAAGAATACCGTCTGCATTCAGCCATTCCGAATAGTTCGTAAAGATTTGTCCAAACACACCGCCGAAATACACAACCATCACAAGTGTGAACACGCCTGCCACGATTGCGATTATCAGCCGTTTCTTTTCATTTAACTTCAATTTTCACCTCCTATACCCAGTGCATTTTCTATAACCTCCCATTTTACCGTTTTTATTTTCACCAAATCCCCTAAGTAGCCTTTTATCAGTTCTACTTGAAACGGAAAACACAGCACTTCATATTCCCCGCTCGTCCTTTGCGCTGCATACCGAAAGCGTTGCAGCCTTGCAATATCTCCGTCAAAGAAAGTCAAAATAAACTTCCCGCCGATGCTCGCATCATACTCAAATCCGCCTTGGTCATACGAACGCATTTCATCTGGGAATAATGCGGATAACAAATCTTCCCGCCAATCCTCCAAGCAAAGCAAGCGCAATTGCCGAACCCCGTTTGCGTCCATAGGAACGAAATGAATATGCGTGTAAATGCCGTCAAAGCAAAATTCCAAGCGTTTCGTTTCTTCCGTTTCTCGCAACGTTTCCAGTATAACCTTCGTATTCTTCCCCAGTAAAATCGCAGAAGTAACTCTATATACGTTTGCGTTCATACGAGAGATTTCTTCCAGATTGATCAGCGTTTTCTTTTCCCCCCTGCCGTTCCATTTCATTATTTGATGCCGAGTATTATAAACTGCATACACGTTTTTGTTGGCAAAGACTGCCCCGACAATGCGCGTATATGCGTTCTTATTCATTTCCAAGCTACTTACTTCCTTTAGTTGCTTACTGCCGTAATAGCATTCTTTTTCAAGAAATAGGTTCTGGATGGTTTCCTGTTGCAGCTTAGGAATTTGCAAAGGGTTGACTGCCAAGCCTGCTAAATACATCATTGCATAACCTTCTGCAACGCGATGTATGCGTTCGCGCTCTATTAGCTTGCCCGTAAATCGATAATCCCCGTATGAGGTAAGATAGACTTTTAAAAGCCCCAGCCACTCTAAAACGGGATATGCGCCAGATAACATCCGCAGGGATTTTTCCCTGCCCTTGCCCACAATGGTAAGCAGCTTTGCTTTATAGTGCTCTTTGGTTTTTGGGTTGAAATATTCATACTCATTCGTTGCTTTGTTGATGAGACGCATGTGAGACTGATAGTTCCCAAAGAGCGATATAGAGCACATAGGAAATTCGCCTGCTATGCTTAGCACAAAGAGCAGTTTAGATATGAGACTGCCCTGGCGGACTTCAATCATTCTTTGGCTTCCCAGAAAGGCGAGTTTTCGTGCAGTCATAAGTAAGCTTGCACGATTTTTGACCTTTCCCAAACTTGTTTTTGCCTTTATTTTCAAGGGATTGAGCACTTTTCAAGGTGGCTATTTTTTGACGTGCGTTTTTAGCCCCGTTTTTATACCTGTTTTTAGGCTCTCGAAAGCTTCGTTTCATACAATTTTACCCCCTCTCTCGGCATTATTTTTTCTTGTTTCAACCACTCTAAAAATTCGTCTTTAGGAACGACGTAAACCTCCGTTCTTTCCCCGTCGCCTTCCGCCGTACAATCGTAATTGTTGCATAAATACGGACAATCGTCATACAAAACGTACATCGCAACCATATCCGAAATCATATACGTTTCGACGTTATCGTGGTCACGCATATACCGTTTTTTGTAATACGAACCGTACACGTGCCTATAAATTAACACGCAATCCGAATACCGAACCAACGGTTTCCCCAGGAAAAATCTGCTTAACGCCGGCCACAAAATCCCACGGATATAATCCACGGTTCCAGCGCCTTTTTTGGGTAACAGCTTCGGTATTCTTATAGAAAACCAACCTTCCTTTGTAAACCCAATTTCCACAGGAACGCTCTCTTGAATACATCTTTCCATATCATCCTTTGCCTTTGGGTTTCCCGTATAACAAGGCAACGCTCTCGAAAGCAGCGTTACTTTTTCAGATATTTTCGCCAATTCAAACGCCGTCGCATACGCCTGTTCTTTATTCCCCGTATCGTAAAAATGCCGAATATATTGACACTGCTCATACATCTCGGTAAGCTCGTTCTCAATGCGCTTTAACGTTTCTTGGAACTTATCAGCCATCCTGCTTCCCCTCCGAATAAAACCGTACTATCGGCTCAGCATTCTCTTGATATGCCACCGTAGCAAAAATGCAACGAGCTTCAGGTAATGGGATTCTCGTTATCATATCCACGTCCTCTACCACAAAAATATACTTTACTTCCTGACTCGCAGGGAGTAATCTCGCAAACGATTCTTCCCCGTCCAAGAGAACGACCACCTCGTATCCAACGTTTTCCTTTAAGAAAAACAACTGCGAAGGATGCGTTGCAGGATAATGCGCCAGAGGTCGAACTTTATCTACAAACTGCAATAATACCCATATTGCCGTATCCATCTTGGGATTGACCTTACACAGCTCGTCCAACGCCAAAACCTCCCCCTTATTCAGTTCAGCAATTCGCTGTTCCCGAACCAAATTACGTATAATTTTCGTAGCCGTTGGTTCAGGCTTTCTCAGCATCTTAATTGCCTGCGCTCTCGTCATTGTCCCGTATTGCGACAACCACTTGAGTAAATATCTTTCATCTTCTAAAAGCAATCTAACTTCACCTCCCTATTGCTTTCGGTTTCGGGCAAAGAGTTCTTCCAGCTCCGCCCGATCTGTCGTTATCATTTCTTTTTCTTCCGTGCTTGCCTTAATAGAAACGGGGACTTTATTCGCACTTGAACAAATCAACGCTTCCCCGCGCTCGAAGCGAGTAATTGCGCCTATTTCCGTTTTCGTAAGTTTCAAAACGTCTTGCACGTATTTCGCCTCGTCAGGCTCAAGATTAAGGATAATCTTGTTTTGGCTATTGTTGATAATTGCACGTCCATACTTTCCGTTCTCTAAACCGAAAAAGTCAGACAAATCCTGCGTCGCAGCAATCGCCGCACCGCCATAGCCTCGGATTGTCTTAAATATCGTCAAACAAAAATCGGCGGCGAGTTTATTACTCGATGCGCCGACCAATTGCCATATTTCGTCAATGAATACAGCTTTTTTCTTAATCCTATCCGCCTTGATGTTATCCCAAACGTAGTCAAGCGCTATCATCATTCCCACGGGCAACAGATTACCTTTAAGCTCCGATAAGTCTAAAACTACGTATTTATTAGACAAATCCACGTTTGTTTGACGATTAAAAGACTGTGCCGAACCCGTCACAAACCGACTTAAAATTACGCTAAGCCGATGCGTACCCGCATTATCTTTTAAGTTCTTATGTAGGTCGCCAAGTATCGGCATACGCTTCATCTTCAACGGAGTTGCTTTTGCGTCTACGTATAAAGACTTGTTGTTATGCGTAATCCCAAACTGCTTATACGTTTTAATAAGCGCCTCGTCTAAAAGCTGTTCTTCTTCATTGGACATATCAGGGATTAGCAAGGAAAAGAAAATCATAAGCTGTTGAATTTTTCCTGCTAAAATGGAGCTATTCCCCCCACCCATGTCCGCAACGAAACCCATTTCAGGTGCTGTCGTTTGACGAATTTCCATTACGTTGATACAATGCTCTGAACCTGGTGCAATTTTAATATACGATCCACCAATTCGATTACAAGCCCTGATAAACTCATGCCCTTTAATCGGTGCTATTATGTAGTTCTGAACGCCGCGCATCCGCATTCGTAACGCAAGTAATTGCAATGTAAAAGTCTTACCCGCACCGCTTGTCCCAATAAGATTTAAGTTTGCATTCTTGTTCTTCTTGGTGTTGAAAAGGTCGATGATACACAAGGAATTGTTATGCTTATTTACCCCTAACAACACCCCCGCATCATCCGACATTTCATAACTCGTGAACATATACAACGCTGCCGCGCTGCTTGTTAAAAGATTGCGTTTTGCCCTCTTTTCTAAATACGGCTCGACGTATAAAAACGGCATCACTGTCTTGAGTGCTAACTCCTGCCTATACCGACAATCCGACAAATACACGTCTATGGATTTTAACATATCCGTTATCTGTTGTTTCCGCCAATTCAGTTCCGCGAGCGACTTTGCTGATACCGTAATAAATATGCTCATATAAAACAAATCTTCGTTATTGCTCGCAAGCCCACGCTTGATATAATACCCTGCATTGATGGAATCGGAGAGTTCTTCGTAATCCGTATTCGTGTCCTGCATCCCTTTGATTTTTGTCCGATTCAAACGGATACGTTGCGCCACCTTTTCTATAATACGGCTACGATTCTCTTTCCGTAAATGAATATCTACGTCTATTCCTTCGCCTGCGTTAATGAGCGATGACATCCAACCGCCCCGAACCGCACTCGGATACCCGTTCCCTTTTATAAACAGTACGCTATAATATATACCGTCCATAACTACGTACTTGCTGTGCGTAAAATCTATTCCCCGTGGCGATACAAACGCCGAAATGGGGATAGCAGGTACGGAATCAACGCCAATCGTCCTATTTTCTTGTTGCATAGCGTCCACGATAATTTTCTCTACTCTATCCGCAAACGGCTCGTCTATACACGACCTTCTATTAAAGAAAGTATAGAGAATTTCCGCCGTTGCTTCGTCTTCGTTGGATTGCTCTATAATCGCATTTCCGCACAGTCCAAAATACGCTCTTGCATTCTGTTCCGCTGTCTTTAACGCGCTGTACGCCATAGAGAAATCGTCGTACATCCGATGCGGCGACTCGTATTCAAAAATCAAGAAAAATCGTCTTGTCAACGCCTCTTTCGCCCCCACATCCTTGATAAGCTCTATATATCCTTCCCCAAGCTCCTTACACTTTAGATTATCCTCGCATTCAAGGTCTTTCCGCAGCATAGCAATATGCCTATCCGAATCCGCTTTACGCGTTATGCTCTTAAATTGCAAACGCATTGGTGAAATCTTCAGCCAGTTTGCAAACGTTGAAATGATATTATGCTGCTCTTCTTCCGAGCGTAGCATAAAGTTGATAGGCTCAATTTCAAGGATTCTTATGTACCTACCGTCCACCGTTTCAATAATTCCAGCACGGAGATCTTTAATAGGAATAAAATCTTGTACTCGCTCTTGCTTTTTCTTACTCATCTATCTTAAAATCCTTACTGAAATGTAGTTTTCGTTTCCGTTTCCAGAACCGAAATATATGCCCAAGATATTGAAACAATGAATCACCGTCAATACCCATTAGTGTGATGAGTCCGAGCGGTAACATCGTCAATACCATAACGATAATCCGCACCGTTTGACTCATCGGGATGAAAGCCACTTCTATATACCCCAAGCCCACCAATAGCACAATCGTTTCAATGGTGTTTCGTAAAGTCAATAATCCCCCCAAGCATTTTCCCGAATCTGTGTAATTGGCAGGGATTATATATACGTTAGTTTCTTCTCTTTCCATAATGTTACCGCTTATCCTCCTAGTGATTAAAAATCAAGATTGCTCTGATCCAAGGCAACGCTTGCGCCAGTAAGCTCGGGAAGCAATTCATCCGCAACGAAATCCATTTGCGTATGATATTGTCTCAACACAATCATATTTTCTTTACTGTCGTATTGCGTTACAGTCAAAGTAATCATGAAATCATCCGACTCATTCCACGCCGAAAGAACGGCTTCGCGATACTTGTTATACGCTTCTCGTTCATTGTCTGATAATTTACCGTCATCGTCCGTGCTACCAATTGCCCACAAATAGCCTTGTTTTATAAGATTACTCTGGGTTTTACCGACAATATCCGCATCCGCACCGGGCAAATACAGCATCGTTTCATAGCCGTACATTGATAATGATAGTTGCGGATCATACAACGGACTCCCATAGACTACTTTGTTGCTATACAGCGTAAAACCTGCACCTTGCAACTTTTGCGCCAATACGTCATTAATTTCCATAGATAAATCAAATACGGAAGAACCGCTTGTTCCAACTTCATCTTCCATGCCCGTAAAGATAAGTTGTCCTTTTCCATGAATTGTTTTCTCTAAGGAAAAATGATACACTTCGTCTTTTTGAAACGGAACAAGCGTACCATCTTCCATCGTTGCATTTATTCTTCCATAACGGCAAATATACGCACACCAACACGAGCCAAACACTCCAGGATTGTCTTTTAAAGACGCTTTAATAATCACAGGCTCGTCCCAACCTTTAAGGCACTCGATAATCGCTTGATTGCCTTTAGGCGTAACCCTTACGTAATCATAAACATCTTCCCCTTCCACCCAAGGTACGTTAGGGCGATGCCACTCCGCCGTCCACTCAAGCTCCACGAAATTCACGATCTCCACAGGAACTACCGTTGCCGTAAGCGTGTAAGCAGACAACGCTTCATTCGAAACGCCGTATGCTGCGTACTGTTCCTTGTTGAGCTTAGCCCTCATTATGCGAATCCCCGAATCCTTTTGCTTGGTGATTTGTACCTCGTCGTTGTCCGTCCGTACGGTTTCGACGCTTGAAGGATTATTTACCTGCTTGTCCGCGCCAACATTACACGCAACCATTGTCAAGGCACCCGTGGATACCACGGCAATAGCCAAAAGGCTTGCTAAAAATTTCTTTTTCATAATGCCACCCCTACTCGCTCTTAGAAAAGAAGCTGGCTTTGGTCAAGCTTGATTTCCGTAACTAGAACACTGAGTTCATCCACATTAACAAAGATGGGCACTTCCGCTTCATAGGTAGAATACTGACCGACTGCCTTATAGTGAAGAGTGAACATCGCCTTGTCTGTGTTTTCCTTAAACCAATTATTGAGTTTGTTGCTGTATTCAAGCACGTTCCAATCGATACCATCAAGAGTATATTGCAAAGGACCGTAAATTGCCCCCAAGTCCTTATCCATTTCCAAGATACTCATTTTAGGGAACATTCCCGTATCTTCCGTAAACTGGTCAATCACCTCTTCATTTGCGTAGATTTCCAGCGTAGTTGCGAATTCGTCCTCTACCGTGTAATCCGAATACTCACAGTTTGGATCGTCAATCCATAAATCCCAGTCAAGTCCTACATTCAAATACAAAGCTTCCATCGAAAAATCTTTGCCCGTAACGCTGTAGCCTTCTTCTCCGCAAGAAACATCAAAAGGAACTTTCAAAATCCGCTTTGCAAAATCCACCGTAGATTCTGCCTTTGCTTCAGGGTTCGATTCGCTTACTACCGTAAGCTTAATCTGTTCCCCAAACGGTTTCAAACATTCCACCGTTGCAATATTGCTTCCTGGCACTTGAGGCGTTACCGCAATGTAATCATTTACATTTTTACCTTTTGCCCACTCACTATCAGGATTAACAAACGACACCGACCACGACACATTTTTATTCGTTGCGTTGTCGGGCTTGATATTCGCCTGAATGGTGGCACTGTTGGATTTAGATTCGCCTGTAATCGCTCTTGCGCTACGGAAAGTCATACGCGTAGGCATTACGTTGATGCCCTCACTTAATACTTCGCCGTTTTCACCCGTAACGCTATCCACCGAATCGTTCGGTTGAACACTTACCTGCCCCTGCGAAGTAGGCGCTTTATCCCTACTCAAACATACCACCGTGGTAGTTGCCCCTGCAAGCAACACCGTTGCTAAAATACCTGCCAAAATTTTTGTTTTCTTAGTCATATTACACGACCCTCCTTATTTTTAATTCACTCGATTTCCGAGCGTTTTCTTTAATGAATTAGATAAATACTCTACATATTCACCGTTCGTCATATTTAAGTCTTCGTACTTTGCGTCTAAATCCAAACTAAATGCGTCCAACAGCACGCTGCTGTCAAACGGCAGTATCGTACAAGCAAGATAGGAGATGCATTCAAGCAGTTCCACCCCATCTTGAAGAACCGTTCTTGTTACACTACATTCTTCATAAGAGATAGGAAACATTTTATCCGAAACGCTTTCTATCTTCCCCAGTAAATTTTCCTTGCTTGTCCCTTGTTGTAACATAGACACCGAATACGACGCTAATATATAACACGTATCATACTGGACGTTGCCTACCGCTTTATCCACTAAGTTTAATAACGACATCGCTCGGTCATATCCGCCGAGCGTTATCATATTCATAACGTTACCAAAGGTCGATTGATACGCTCCGTTAATCGTATCCGCGATTGATAACGATAAATCGTCATACGACGCATACAACGCGCTCATTCCTTCACCGTAGCCGTCTTTGTTATACCCTACAAGATTTTCAAAAACAATTATCGGCAAAGAAACGATTACGATAATGAGAATCAACACGAACATACATACGCAAACCAAAATCTTGAATAGCGTATGCCGTAGCAACCATGCGGCTGCAATGATTGCGCCCCAAACACCGCCCGCTGCCGTGCCTTTTGCGATGCTTGCCGCAGCTTTACCGACTTTTGCACCGCCTTTAACCGTCGAAGCAGCGGCGTTTGCTGTTGCTCTTGTCGCATCCGTTGCCGCTTTTGCGGTTTTCCCCGCGTTCTTCGCCGCTTTCGCCATGTTCTTGGCTGCATTACCGTAATTGTCAGAGCCTTCTCCCGATTGCTTCGTCGGTTCTTTTGCCATTTTCTTCTATCACCCCCTTTACATCATTCCCGTTTTCTCCTCGGTTGCTCTACGTTGTCCATATTTCGTTTGGTCGGTTCCGCATATCGCGACGGCGTAGAATTATAACGTACAGTTTCCACTGATACCGTCTTCACATTCCCGTCTGCGCCATATACCGCTTCACCGTTTTCATAGACTGGACGGCGCTCTACACCAGCATTACCGTGAACCCCATACCAAGAGTTACCGTTGGCATCTTCATATACCTGATAATCCTCACGCGGAGCCGCGTATTGCGAAGAATCGTAAAATGCCGTTCCTGAACCGTCTTCGTGTCGCACTTCAAAATGTCCGTATTGACTTCCTGAACCGTCCACAGAAACAACCGATTGTTCATAGCTCGGCATAAAGTTCCCAAACTGTGCTTGATTGTATTCGTTTGCATCCGCTCCCGACTCAAAAGCGGGTATGGCTGCATGCGGTTGCATTGCATACCAATCCAACCCATTCTCCGTTTGTATAACCGTATGAGGGGCATCTGGCTCATTGTAATAGGCGCTACTGTACCACCTACTTTCACCGTTTTGCATGCTTGCGGAAATCTCCCCTTCGCCCACGTTTTGAAGCGTTGTTCCATCCGATACCGAAGAGAACGTAGAAGCACCGTGATACTCGCCTGCGTTAGCTCCCGTTGCCATTTGATACCAGCTTGAGCCGTCCGTTGCCGATACGATTGAATGTGGACCTTGCGGTTTTTCAAACTGCTCGGAATTGAAGAATCCCAAAGCTGTTTGTTTTCCGTCTGCACCGATTGCGTTCGTTGTAATCTTACCGCCCGAAATCTCTGTTCCAGTTAAGTTCTTTCCTTGCAAATGAGGCATATAATTTTCCAAACTCCTATCCGCAATTTCTCCGCCGATTTTACCCGATACCTTCGGTGGTTTCGTCGCTACCGATGAGATGGAATTACTGTTCAGCGTTGCGCCGTTTCGCGCGGCTACACCTCCAACCATTCTACCGAAGAACCCCATAGAACCGCCCATACCCATCTTTTGTCCGCCTTGCGTTACAGCATCTCGAACATAGGAATTACCGCTAAACTTGTTTGCAAGGCCTGCCATAAATCCACTAGATGCGCCGGCAACACCTGCACCAGCAAAAGCATGTCCAGCTTTCATAAAGCCACCGCCTGCACTCGTAAGAACACGCGCCGCAACTAATAGCTCCATACCCAATCCGCTACCAGTTTGCGCTACGTTTAACCCTATAGACGACAAATACGAATCGAACCGTTGCGCCGTCTTCAAAAACGCAATTGCACAGAACAGCCAAAGGAATACGCTTCCCTTGCCGTTAGATAAGACACCGCCGTTTGCTACGTAGTATCCCACGGAGCTGTTAAACGCTCGCAAAAACCATACGTTCATTACTAGCAATAAAAGCTGTGAGCCTACCATTCTGCACCAAGACTTAAAGACTTGTCCCGTTGCTTTCGATGCGCCCATTGAATACGCAAGCGGTGAAGTGTAGCAAAGTACACCCACAACCACGTAGCGTTCTACCACTTCGAGCAAGAGCTTGAAATAGTTCCAACCCAGCGAAATCATTAAAATCAATACGAGTATTTCACCGACAACGGATACCGTCGATACGAAATTCGTCACCCCGTTCTTGATTACGTTCTCCACGCCAGAAAAAGTAAACGTTTCACTGCCGTTGCTTAGATCCATTAACGCCGTGTACGGAGCTCTTGCGATTTCCAACACATATAGGAATATTGGTTTTGCAAACCAAATCAAGACTGCAAACAAACAACTGCGAAGAATTAACGACCAAGGATTTTCAGCTTCGGTAATCGGCCCGCCAAGCGAGCGAAACAATTGCCAAACTGTAATTAGGAGCAATATCGTCCAAGCGATGTACTGCATTACGGTAAAAGCCTTTGCTACAAACGGAAAGTAGGATTCCATTACGAACATATCCGTCCCCAAGGCGTTTAAGAACATTCCCGAAACGGCGTCCATAAGGTCTGTTACGGTACTTGCTACCCAGTCAACTATGCCCTCAAAAATCCAACCCAATTATGCATCACCCCCTTCTCTCCTCCGGGTTTAGCCGACATAGTTTCCGCCTGTAATCAACGGCTGCAAGTACGCAACGATAAAACCGAGCGAGTTCAAGATTATCCAAGTAATCACTATGCGTTTCAGCCACGCCGTAGCTTCATCTACCGCTTTTTGGTTTCGAGAAATCATTCTTACAACTAACGCTACTGCTGCCATAGTTACCGCAACAATTGTACTGATTGCTACGATTTTGCCGTAGAAATCACGCATAATTGTGGAAAATCTATCCCAGATGGTTTCCGTTTCTGCTGCAAACGTCGGTTGAATACATACAAGCAACGCAAGCATTACTGCTACTACCGTCCAATACCATACTTTAGGTTTCCCTTTTGTTCTTTCTTGCTTCAGCATCCTGCACCTCCTTATATATTTTCTATAACGATACGTGCTTTCCGCAAAAACAAACAACAAAACGCCAAGTCTTTAGGCGGTTCTCCCTTTTACTTTCTTCACGCATCCTATTTTCTTAAATAATACTGTAATCACTTCTATTCGTGATTGAAGAAACTTATCTAACCGCCTATAATACACCTGGCAATACTCCTCCTTTCATAATTTGATAAAAAATAAGCACGTTGACAAAAGGCCAGTTCCTTCGCCCTTTCTTTGACCGAGTAATTTGCAGGGTGCCGCTATGCGCGCAATTAAACGTTGGGCGAGCTCTTGTCTTCGCACACTATCCGAACGTGCCTGTATCCTTCCTGAAGCAACGCTATTCAGTTGTAATCCATATCTATTTCGCATGCAAATGTGCAACCACTTATGCAAACGATAATACTAAATTAATTTTTGAGTTTACTTTTTCACTCAAGCTTTTTTGAAACTCTTGATAATGCTATATAAAGTTTCCTTGTCTTTCCCTCCCACAGTTCCAAGCAATCTTTCCAACAATTCACATTGAGCCTTAGTCAGATATCTCATCCCAAGTTGGAACCCCTCTACCACATAAATCCCCCCACCAACACCTTGTGATGTATAAATCGGAAACGATAAGCTTAATATTTCAATATCACGCTGAATTGTGTTTCTACAAACATCTAATTCAAAGGCCAAATTCTCTATCGTTTCTTTTCTCCGCGCGCACAAAATATGTAAAATCGCCATTCTACGTTCTGTCGTTTTTATCATATTTTTGCCCCTTTCAGATTTATGTAAGCCGAGTTTAACAACAAAACAACCAACCTAATTGGATGTTTTAAAAAATCTTTTTGATTTTTTGAACAAATTTTCATAGTAGCCTCCAATCAATCTACTCGACTTTTGTCAAAAAAGAAATTTTTGACCAGAATACTCTTGAAAATTGTCAAAATTTAAATTAAATTGTCATATAAAAAGACATTTATCAAGTGGACTTCCACCCAATAAATGTCTTATTATATATTATATTTCTCGTGCCATACCTAATTAAAATGATTAACGACCAGGGATTTTGATAAGGATGCTTTTATAAAATTTAATTCACACATCCATTTTAACTATACATCTTTTATTCCTCTTCCTTTTTTATAAATAAAAAAAGTGGAACCTTACACAGTTCCACATCTCCATAATACACACTTTTAGCATATCGTTAAATATACATTTCGTTATTATCAATTCTACCTCCAGTCTTTCCTTATTTGACTGAGTGCAGTTTTTATATGTAATTTGACCTCACTTACTTTACATCCAACAACCTCGGCAATTTCTTTATAGGTCAATCCTCTATAAAATTTAAAATATATCAATTCTTGTTCTAAACTTGTCCGCACACTTAATGCCCTAAGCAATTCATCATCCTTAAAACTCTCCAACATAGAATCGTCAACATAAAATGTAAGATATCTCTCCTCGCTAGGGATTTCACGAGATGTTTTACGATTCATATCACGAGCAATGTTTTCAACAATTCTGCACAACCAATTATATCCATCCTTTTCATCATTGAACGTCTGTATATACTTTTGCACGCGAATATAGGTTTCCATCAACACATCTTCCCAATCATTTTTATTGACGATATATTGATACGCAATTACTTTTAAGTGGTTAGCCGTCACTTGATATAATTCCTGCAAGATTGCATTATTCCCACTCTTTAGCTTTTTTAATATTCGATTTACATCCCCCCGTAAAAACGACATATTAAGCCTCATTATTCTTATTGTTTAGATTATTATCCTTTACCAATTGCTCTATCAAAGACAACAACCGTTCATTGGTTCCCGTGCTTAGTTGCCTTACCCCCTCCAACATTCGTCTTTCCATATTGGTCTGCTTGTCTATAGTATCCTCCTCAAAAAATTCCGATAACGATAAACCAAAGATATCACATATATCAATAATCGATAATAACGACGGCATTCTATCGGGCAAATTAAACCATTGATATACGGCACCTGAAGTTAAGTTTAATCGATTACTTAATTCACAGTACGTAATATGGTTATTCTCGCAAATTTCATTCACTCTTTTTAATATTAGCGCACGAATTTCTTTTGACCTATTACCAAGCATTTTTCACCATCCTAGATTTTACTTTACTTATATTTTATTATAAGTCAAATAAGAATGGTTAATACTCCTCTTTATATGTTTTTAGTAGTAAAGTGAAATAAAAATAAAACTAAAATAACTCCTTACATCCCAATATTGTATTTTATCCAATCTGATAACAAGAACCTCGTTGCTTGAAACAATGAGGTTCTTGTTATGTGTATAAACTAATGTCGTGGTTCCCCAACTGCCGTATGTATATCTTACCACAACCGCGCCATTTGTGTAAGCAATTCTATTACATTGCCGAGAATATCTTTTCTGTAGAAATAGCGTACTTCATGCGTTGTAATTATTTTAAAAGGTCGTAGGAGAAACCCTGCGACCTTTTAAAATAAAAATATTCATTGCAAAGATTATTCAACCGGCTTAATGTATGTTTCAAAATAATCATCTAACACATCTTCAAAATGTGGACGCGCCGCAAACCATGCATGATGCACTACATAATTATAATCTGAATCAAATTCAGCAACCATACTATATGCTCTATCCCCTTTAATCATGGTACACGAAAATACAATAAAATTACCATTTTTTAAATGCCATAATAAACAATATCCAGTTGGCTCATTGACACTTTTATTTTCGATATGAAAAATAATTTTTTCAAAATCCCCTAAAAAGTTTTCGACTTTTTCATTATTCAAGGTCTC
>JAFVQP010000147.1 GCA_017504735.1 Clostridia bacterium
ACCCTTATCCACCGCACGGACAACCGCCGCCAAAGTAGCGTCGTCTTTTACCGTGGACAGCTTGTTGATGATTGCACTAACAACGGGCGTCTTCATCATTTGAACGTTGTAAACCTTTTGGTTTGCCGCATTCATATCCGCCTTCTTTTGCGCCATTTCCATATCGAACCAGTCGCCGCAAGCCATAAACAAACCTTCGCCCGTCAAGAACATTCTTTGCGCCGTCATATAATCGGTGGAAGGCGCTTCTTTGTAAAGGTTGTTTCTCAGCACGTTTTCCAAAACCGTCAGCGTTTCCAATCTACCTTGCTGCGCGAAGATTTCCTTGGAATACTCATACTGACCGCTTTCCTTGTTGTATGCCTTACCTTCCCAGAATTTGGTGTAAGCTTCATACCCTTCGTACTGTGCCCACCACGTAGGCATCAAATGTTCCCAATAGGTTGCACCCGTATCCAAAGACTGCATAACTGCATATCCGTTTTTCGCCGTTTCATCCGCCATAATCGCCAACAGCTCATCGGTCGTTACGGGTACTTTGTCTGCCGACAGCTTTTCTGCATTGTAAAGGATACCGTTATAACCGCCAGCCCAAGGCATTGCATACCAAGAAGATTCCCCTCTTGCGTTTGTGTAAAGGTTTGCGCTGACGGCGCTACCAATCATCTTATCCTTTACCGTAACGTTTTCACCGGGAACCGTCGCTTCGTATACGTCCTTCAAATCCGCAAGGTAGTATTTCTTATTGCTACCCGATTTACCGTATAAATCCTGCAAATTCATACCAAATAATACGTCGTATTTATTCGATTTTTCACCAGACTTGATTTTGTCAGCCGCATACGTGTCTTCGCCGTTTTCATCAATGTCGAGGGTAACTTTGCCGTATTTTTCCGTCACCCAAGATTCAGCCACGAACGCATCCTTGATACCGTCCAACCAATCTACGTCGTAGCCTGCGTTCAATACGTATACATTCAAGGTATTTTCACCCTCATTTTTGTTGCCGTTGCAGGCTGCCATCGTAACCGCAGACACCGCCAAGCAAGATGCCATTGCTACTGTTAAAAATTTTTTCATGGATTATTTCCTCCTAAAAACTTATATTTTTTTATTTTATCCTATCAGCCTTTCAAACCGCCGACTGACATATTTTGCATAATTTGTTCAGAGAAGATTGCAAAGACAATCAATATGGGAATCATCGAAAGGAATAGCGCCGCGTAATACACGGTCGGGAAATCCTTAAACAAATCCAAATATACGTGATACAACCCTGCCGCCACCGTTGGATAACTGGGCATAAACAAAATAATCGACGTATAATCGTTCCAACAAGAAATTGCCGAGATAATGGAAAGCGTAATCATCGGCGCTTTCGCCATAGGCAACATAATTTTGAAAAATGCAATAAAATCGTTACCGCCGTCGATAAACACCGCCTCAGCATAGCTCCAAGGCATATTCTTGTAAAAGGCATACATAATTAGGAAATTGAAACCAAATCCGCCCGCGCAAGAAAGAATGGGCTGTAAGGGCGTATCTAAAATCCCCAATCCCGCACTCAGCTTAAAGCTTGCAGGCAACGACCCGACAATGGGAATCGTCATAGAAAAGATTGCCAAGAAATAAATCAGCCCTCTTGCCTTAAATTCGTACTTTGACAAGCAATAGCCCGTACAAGCACTGAAAAACACACCTTCCGCCACGACAACCGCCGTGTACCAAATGCTGTTCCAAAACATACTAAGCAGATAAGTATCTTCATATTTTAGTTCGACAAAGGCGTCTTTGTAATTTGACCACATCCACGTCTTGGGCAAGGACATAATCTGATAATACTGCACGTCGGTATCGTATTGATATGAGCTTTTCAAGGAATTGTAAAACAACCAAACAAACGGGAATACCATAATAACGGTATACAGCACAAATAATGCAAAGGCAATAATGAAAACAACCTTTTCCCCTTTCGAGCGTTTGTATAATAAAGAGCTTTCTTTTGCTCTCATTTTTAAAGCAATACTTTGTCCCATAACGCCCTCCTTAATATTCCACGTCGGAGGCCTTTTCCATCAAAGCCCGCACGCCTAAAATCAAAGGAATCATTATCGCGGTAAAGCATAACCCTGCTGCCGCAACAATA
>JAFVQP010000148.1 GCA_017504735.1 Clostridia bacterium
CTGCTCAAACGACCAACTGTCAAAGCTTATCAACGGCGATGCGTTGACTCGTATTGCGGGGGATAGATTGTCGAGGTTAAAACAGGCGAAATTTGAGGGCGCAATGGAAGCGGCGACCATCGAGGTGAAAGGGGAAGAAGGCGTGTATGGTATTCCCTACACGGATAATACGTTTTTCTTGTATTACAACAAAGCGGCTTTAACGGAAACGGACGTGCAATCCTTTGACGGTATCTTGAAAAAGTGTTCGGCAAACAAGCAATTTGCTTTCCCTATGGCGGACGGTTGGTATACGTCGTCCTTTTACTTTGGTAAGGATTTAGGGTATGAAGTTACCTATGACGACAATCTTGCGGAAACGTCGATTACTTGTGATTTTGACAATGAAACGGGTATGGCGGTGACGACTGCGATGTGGAATTACGTGAAAACGACGGGTTTCAAAGCGGATGCAAACGATTCGAAAATTACCGCAGGCTTCAATGATGGCTCGATTATTGCGGCGGTATCGGGGATTTGGAATAAGACCACAATCGAAAGCTATTTAGGTGAGAATTTTGCGGCGGCGAAATTGCCCACTTACACCTTAAATAAGGGCGCGGCAAACGAGGAACAGGTACAGTTAAAGGCGTTTGCAGGGTATAAGCTGATGGGGATAAACAACTATTCTAAAAATAAAACGGATGCGTTGGATTTTGCGGAGTTTTACACCAACCGTGAAAACCAAATCAAGCATTTTGAGATGCGTGGATACGTGCCTACGGATAAGGAAGCGCGTTTGGATGAAAAGGTACAAAAGGATATTTGTGCGAAGGCGATTACCGAGCAGCTTAATTACAGCAAAACGCAAAGAGGCGTACCTTCTACCTTGTGGTTGCCTATGGAAGGGCTTGGTTCGGCAATGATTACGGGGAAACAAAGCGGCAGCTTTGACCTTGCGGCACAGTTAAAGGCGTGCGTAAATGCAATTGAAAAAACGACGAAATAATATTTGAGAAAGGGGGAAGTTCGTGGAAGTAAGTACGGTGAAAAAGCCAAAAAGAACGAACGCGATAAGGGTTTTGTATAATGCCGTCAAGGACGGTTCGTATAAAACACGGCTTTCCTTTCTCGTGATGGGCTTTGGACAAATTGCGGAAGGGCAAATCGTAAAGGGGTTGCTGTATCTTTTAACGCAGGCGTTATTTTTACTGTTTATGATCTTCTTTGGCGGTCGATATATCCTGCATTTGCTTTCAGGGGACTTGGGTAGAAATCTTGCAGGCGAGCGTTGGAATGAAGAATTGCAACTGTTTGAGAAAATACAAGGTGATAACAGCTTTTTGATACTTCTTTACGGCGTAGTAAGTCTTGTACTGTTTGTACTGTACCTGATTGTATGGGGGATGAACGTAAAGGGGAGTTATGCAAACGATTTGCGATTGCGGGAAGGGAGAGCGTTGCCCACCTTTCGCGAGGATATGCAATCACTGATTAACGAACGGTTTTACGTGCCGTTATTGACCATCCCTTTTGTGGGGCTGTTGATATTTACGGTGATGCCGCTTGTCTTTATGGTTTTGATTGCCTTCACCAACTACGACTACGCGCATATGCCCCCGGGAAAATTGTTCGACTGGGTAGGCTTACAAAACTTTGCCACGATGTTTTCCTTATCGTCGGGCGGCGGCTTTGCGTTGGTGTTTTTACGGGTATTGCTGTGGACGTTCGTGTGGGCGTTTTTTGCAACCTTTACCAATTACTTTTTGGGGCTTATTATCGCTTTGCTTATCCATAAAAAGGGGATAAAGCTTAAGGCGTTGTGGCGCACCTTATTTGTGGTTGCAATTGCCGTGCCGCAGTTTGTCACTTTGCTGCTCATGCAAAAGATTTTAGATAGCGACGGTATCTTGAATGCCGTGCTGGGTACACGCATTTTATGGCTGACGGACCAACGATATTTTGCGCTGTTGCCAAGGCTAATGATCATCCTTGTCAATATTTGGATAGGCGTACCATACACGCTTTTGATGTGCTCGGGGATTTTAATGAATATTCCTGCCGATTATTATGAGGCGGCACGGATAGACGGGGCGGGGACGACAAGGATTTTCTTTGATATTACCCTGCCGTATATGTTGCATATTACCGCTCCTTATCTGATTACGCAATTTGTAGGGAATATCAACAATTTCAACGTGATATGGCTATTGACGGGCGGCGGGCCTGTGGACAATGTCTATTACGGCGGCGGGACGCAAGCGCAATCGACCGATTTGTTGGTGACGTGGCTGTATCGTTTAACAACCGACCAAAACCCGAAATACAACGTGGCATCCGTGATCGGTATTGTGATTTTTGTAATTAGTGCGGTACTGTCGCTGATTACCTACAACAAGACGGCGGCGGCTAAAAATGAGGGGGAATTTCAATGAGGAAGAGCATTGCAAGGTTAGGGGTACAAACATCCAACCTATTAACGTATGCATTATTGGCTGTTTTGGGCGTTTTTTGGGTGTTGCCCATTTTTTATCTTGTTTATACAGCGTTTCGTGTAACGCCGTCCACGGGGATAATCAACAAACTCTTTCCTAACGGTTTGAGATTGGGGTTTGGTAATTTTGTACGTCTATTCCGAGATACAATGTTTACAAGGTGGCTAGCAAATACTTTGATTGTCGCAACCTGTTCGTGCGCACTGACGACATTGTTTATTTTGATGGTGAGTTACGCCTTATCGCGTATGCGCTTTCGTTTGAGAAAACCGATTATGAACGTCCTGCTCGTTTTGGGTATGTTCCCTGGGTTTATGAGTATGATTGCGGTGTATTTCATCCTTAAGGCAATGGGCTTGACGAATTCTCTTGTTGCGCTTGTGATGGTGTATTCGGGCAGTGCAGCATTATCCTATTATATATGTAAAGGATTTTTCGATACTGTGCCGAGGGCGATGGAAGAGGCGGCGTTTTTGGATGGAGCAAGTCAACCTGTGATTTTTTGGAAAATCATTTTACCGCTTGCAAAACCGATTATCGTATATACGATATTGACGTCTTTCATTTCGCCGTGGTGCGATTTCATTTTCGTCAATACAATTATCAGCGACCGAGAAAAATACACGGTGTCGCTTGGCTTGTATAAGATGATTAATGCGGAAAAGAATAGCTTTAACGATAACTTTACCGTGTTTTGCGCAGGCGCGTTTGTGGTGGGCGCAATCATTGTTACGTTGTTTATGAGTATGCAAAAATACTACGTCGAAGGCATTACCAGCTGTGCGGTGAAGGGATAAAAGAGAAAATGTCATAGAAAGTCGTTACATCATATGGACGACTTTTTTTATTTTGCTATTGACAAGTAAAAGAGGGGAATGATATACTATATATGCAAGGAGGTATTATGATGAAACTGAAGAAACTTTTTCTAATGGCAACAACGTTACTTATGAGTGCTTCTACCTTTGTTTCTTGCTCCGCCGCGGATGGTGGTGGGATGATGAATGCTTATGCGCCCGAAGGAATGGGGAATCAGGAGGGATACACCGAAATCGTTGAAAATGATTTTATCAAAACGAGTGAACAACCCTCCAGTTATTTCTCTATCGACGCGAATACGGCTTCTTATCCAAATTTGCGTAGCCTTATCAATCAAGGCACAGACGCAATCCCCAAAGATGCGGTGCGTGTGGAGGAAATGTTAAATTACTTCGACTACGATTACGCGACGCCTGAGGGAGAGGATATTCTTGCCCTTACCTCGTCGGTATTCGATACGCCGTATAATGCGGAAACGAAAATTTTGACCGTCGGCTTGGCGGCGAAAGAGGTGGAATTTACTCAGCAAAGCAATAACCTTGTGTTCCTTATAGACGTCAGCGGTTCGATGAACAGTGCGGATAAACTTCCCTTGGTGCAGGCGGCATTCAGTATGCTTGCGGAAAATCTCAACGACGGGGATAGAGTTTCCATCGTAACTTATGCAGGTGAGGATAAAATTGCTTTAGAGGGCGCGTACGGTTACGAGAAAAAGAAGATTGTAGGCGTTATCGAGGATTTGTATGCGGGCGGCAGCACCGCAGGTAGTAAGGGTATTCGCACAGCGTACAACCTTGCGGAAAAGTATTTCATCGAGGGCGGAAATAACCGCGTAATCCTTGCGACGGACGGCGATTTCAATGTTGGCTTGACCGTGCTTGAAGATTTGGAAGACTTTGTCGCGCGCAAACGCAAATCCGGGGTGTATTTCTCGGTGTTTGGGTTTGGTAGAGGAAATATCAAATCGGATAAAATGGAAACATTGGCTTTAAATGGCAATGGTACGTATAGTTACATAGATTCCATTAACGAAGCAAGACGCGCGCTGGTGACCAATATTGGCGGTACCATGCTGACGGTGGCGAAGGATGTGAAGGCGGGTATTATCTTTAACCCCGACTATATCGACAGTTATCGTTTGTTGGGATATGAAAATAAACTGCTTACGCAGGAAGAATTTGAAAACGATGAAACGGATGCAGGCGAGCTTGGTAGCGGTCACACCGTAACGGTGGCGTACGAAATCAAGTTGACGGATAAGGAATTGGCGGCGGACGAAAACTTTGCGCAGGTGACGATAAAGTATAAGCCGACGGAAAATAGCGGTGGCGCTTCGGGAACTTCGAAAGAAGTCTTGTTGGACGTAAAAACTTTAGCGTACCATCCCGAATTGACTACGCAGGATTCCTTTATAGCTTCGGTAATAGAGTTTGCTTTGATTTTGCGTGATTCTACTTATAAGGCGGATGCATCCATTACCGATTTGATTGATCGGTTAAACGCTTTGACTTTAGAGGATGAATTCAAGAAGGAATTTAGAGATTTGGTGAAAACCTACTATAATAATACATTAGAAAGCTAACTAAACTAAGAGGGCTGTTCCGTAAAGGAGCAGCCCTCAAATTTTTACTTTCTATTTTTAATTACAAGTCGTTCCAAAAGGGCGACTGCGGCGTACATCACGGCGGCGAGGATGCAAAGGACAAATACTGCGCACATTACAAGGTCGAGCTTGAACACTTGACCGCCGTAAACGATGAGATAACCGATACCAGCCTTCGAAACGATGTACTCGCCCATAATCGAGCCTATCCACGCCATACCGACGTTGATTTTCAACATAGAAATAAAGTTGGGTAGAGAAGATGGGATTACAAGTTTGGTAAGAACTTGCCATTTGCTTGCGCCCATGGATTTCATCAATAGCAGTTTGTTTTCGTCCGTTGCCATAAAGCCGTTTAGCATGTTCAATATTGCCACGATTAAACCGATAAGAACGGTCATAAAAACAATGGCAGTTTTTCCCGTTCCACACCAAATAATAATCAAAGGACCAAGTGCGATTTTGGGTAAAGCGTTCAATACAACGAAATATGGTTCGGAAATACGGCGGAAGGCTTCACTCCACCAAAGGAGCAAAGCGATACCGTAACCGAGGACGACGGCGATAAAAAAGCCTGCTAGGGTTTCTAAAAGGGTTGTGCCGACGTGGTAAAACAAACTACCGTTTTGATATAAATCGACTAGCGTTTTATAAATGCGCGAGGGGGGACTAGTGATAAAAGGGTTTACCCACACAAGTTGCGCGGATAATTCCCATAAGCAAAGAAAAATCGCTAAAATTGCTACACGTGAAACATTGATCCAAATGCTTTTCGTTTTTACCTTGTGTAAGTATGCAAGATGCTCTTTTGAGTAGGTTATTCCGTTTTTCATATGTTCAACTCCTTCCAAAGGATTTCAAACCAATAGGAAAACAATTTATTTTCACGCCGTTTTAACGGCTCGTTTTCAGGGAAGTTGAGTGGATGCTCCGCAATAATATGGGCAGGGCGGCGGGAAAGGACGAAAATTTTATCCGCAACGGAAATTGCTTCGCTGATATCGTGTGTGATCAAAAGCGCGGTTTTCTTTTCCTCGCGGATGATTTTATATACGTCGTCGCACACCGACAACCGTGTTTGGTAGTCAAGCGCTGAAAACGGCTCGTCTAGCAATAATACGTTAGGGTTGACGGATAATGTGCGAATGAGCGCGGCGCGTTGCCGCATACCGCCTGAAAGGGCGGCGGGATAACTTTTAAGGAATTGCCCTAACCCGTACTTTTCCGCAAGGCTGAGGGCACGGTTTCTGTTTTCGGGGGTATCGGTTCCTTTGATTTCAAGGGGTAGAAAAATGTTTTTTTCGATTGTTCGCCAAGGAAATAATTCGTCTTTTTGCAACATATAGCCAAAAGAACAACCATCCGTAATCACTTTGCCCTTTGTTGGCGACAGTAAGCCTGCCGCCAAGGATAAAAGGGTGGTTTTTCCGCAACCGGATGGGCCGATGATAGCAACAAATTCACCTTCGTAGACGGAAAAATTTACTTTTTGTAATGCAATCGTTTCCCCTTGCTTGGTATGGTAGTGCATGGAAACGTTATCAAATCGTAAAACCTCTTTCATATGCGTATATCCTTACAATTTACTTCTTATATACCTCTTTGTATACTTTTTCAGCGTAGGAATTGTCGGTTAATTCTTCTAAGGTTGCCCGACGGGAAAGCTCGCCTGCATTTTCAATGATGTCTTGCAAACGGTTAAAGCTGTCTTCAGTCATGGTAAGTTCGGTGCGCCAAGCATCAATTTTGCGGTAACGCTCAACGGATGCGGCTAACGACGTTTCAGAAACACCTTCGAAATATTTTGTGAGATGGGGCGCGACGGTGGCAGAGGGCGTCTCGTTGACGTATTTTACGGCTTTGGTAACAGCGCGTAAAAATCCTTCAGCAGTGTCTTCGTTTTTATCTAGCCAAGAATTTTTTGCGATAAAGCAGGTGTAAGGCACTTCGCCCGACGCTTCACCGACAGAAGCCACGACGTAACCCTTCCCTGCGGCTTCGTATTCGTAAGCGGTAGGGTCAAACATTGTGCAATAATCCGCTGTTCCTGCCTCAAATGCGCTAACCATCAGATTGAAGGCAACGTCGTAATTCAAGGTTAAATCCGTTCCATCTTTTAAATTATTGTTATTTAACACGTATTCGAAGGTCATGGCAGGTACGCCGCCTTTGCGCCCGGCAAGGATTTCCTTACCCTTCAAATTTTCCCACTTAAAATCAGGCTCAGGATTGCGGGAAACAAGGAAAGAACCATCTCTCTTTGTCAGCTGACCGATTACGGTAGGAACGTCGGAGGAACCGCCGATAAGCACGTACAATGCCGCTTCGGGACCGCAAAAGCCGATTTCCGCATCCCCTGAAAGGACGGAAGCCATTACGTTGTCTGCGCCCCCGCCGTTCGTTAATTCTATTTCAATGTTTTCTTCTTTAAAATATCCAAGCGATTCCGCAAGGTATAAAGGGGCATAAAAAACAGAGTGGGTGACTTCGTTCACTTTTACCTTTTTTATCCCGTCTTCCTCTTTACAAGAAGAAAAGGGGAGAATGGAAAAGCAAGCGGCAAGCGCCGTACAAATAAATTTGGTGTTTTTTCCCCCGCCGGGGGCATCCCATTTGCCGCCAGAGCGCGGCGCCAGGCCAGCAGAACCCGCCCGCCAATACCACCAAGACCTATGAGGAGTGTGCGCTTCTTCATACTATTCAAATACCCTGTCTGCCAGTATAGCAGCTTGTCCCGCAGGGTCAATCATTTATTGATTGACGAATTGCGATTTATTGCTCC
>JAFVQP010000016.1 GCA_017504735.1 Clostridia bacterium
ACTATGAAGCAGCTCTTGGAAGCAGGCGTTCACTTCGGTCATCAAACGAGAAAGTGGAACCCCAAAATGAAGAAGTACATCTTCGCAGCAAGAAATGATATTCACATCATCGACTTGCAACTTACCGCTAACCTTATCGAAGAAGCATATGCATTCGTATGCGAAACCGTAAAGGCTGGTAAGACCGTTCTTTTCGTTGGTACGAAGAAGCAGGCTCAAGACGCAATCAAAGAAGAAGCAGAACGTTGCGGTCAGTACTATGTAAACAGCCGTTGGCTTGGCGGTTGCTTGACCAACTTCAAGACCATGAGAAGCCGTGTAGAACGTCTTGAAAAGCTTGAAGCTATGGAAGCAAACGGCGATTTCGAAGTTTTGCCTAAGAAAGAAGTTATGCTTCTTAAGAAGGAAATGGGAAAATTGCAGGCTAACCTTGGCGGTATCAAGACGATGAAGGCTATGCCTGGCATCATGTTCGTTGTTGACCCCCACAATGAAGACATCGCAATCAAAGAAGCAAAGAAACTTGGCATCAAGATCGTTGCTATCACCGATACCAACTGCGATCCCGACGAAATCGATTACGTTATCCCCGGTAACGACGACGCTATCCGCGCAATCAAGTTGATCTCTTCCGTAATTGCTAACGCAGTTATCGAAGCTAACCAGGGCGAAGAAGCTTTCGTTGCTCCTGCAGAAGAAGCTCCTGCAACCGACATCGAAGAAGTTGTTGCTGCTGAATAATTTTTTGTAAAAACCGAGTTTCATACTCGTCAAGCGAACGGGCGAGTGTATCGCCCGTTCATTTCAATTAAAAAAAATCAACGTATATAAAGGAGAATACAATTATGGCATTTACCGCTAAAGACGTAATGGCGCTTCGTGAAAAGACTGGCGCAGGCGTTATGGACTGCAAAAAGGCATTGACGGACGCTGACGGCGACATGAGCAAGGCAGCTGACCTTTTGAGAGAAAGAGGTATCGCAAAGGCTGAAAAGAAAGCTTCCCGTATCGCTGCTGAAGGTATCGTTGCTTGCTACGTAGAAGGCAAAGTAGGCGTTTTGGTTGAATTGAACTGCGAATCTGACTTCGTTGCAAAGAACCCTCAGTTCTCTGAAATCGCAACCGAAGTTTCCAAGGTTATCGTTAAATATAACCCTGCAAACGTAGAAGCGTTGCTTGCTTGCGAAACCGCTGCAAACGGCAGTGTTGAAGAATACCTTAAGGGTAAAATCGCAATCATCGGTGAAAAGATTGCTGTTAGAAGATTTGAAAGATATGAAACGGAAGGCTTCCTTGAAAGCTACATCCACCTTGGCGGCAAGCTTGGCGTTATGTTGGATATGGCTGGCGAAGCTACCGAAGCTGCAAAAGAAGTTGCACACGACGTAACCCTTCAGATCGCTTTCACGAAGCCTGCTTACCTTACCAAGGAAGAAGTTTCCGAAGAAACCCTTGCAAAGGAAAAAGAAGTGCTTAAACAGCAAGCTATGAACGAAGGCAAGCCCGAAGCTATCGCTGAAAAGATGGTTATGGGTAGAATTAAGAAATTCTACGAAGAAAACTGCTTGCTTGAACAGGCTTTCATTAAAGACGACTCCAAGAAGATTTGTGAATTGTTGAAGAGCGCTGGCGCTTCCATCAACAAGTTCGTATTCTTCGTAATGGGCGAAGGTCTTGAAAAGAAGAGCGAAGATTTGAGCGAAGAAGTTGCAAAGCAAGTTGCTGCAATGAAAAACTAATCTTTAAAAACAACGAAACGCGTGGTAAATCCACGCGTTTTTTGTATTGTAAAAGTAAAAAAGTGGAAAAGTTATTGACAAATTTCGACAAAGGGTGTACAATGGTAAAAGTTATATATAGGAGGTCGTTATGGACTATCAAAAATCAATACAAAGCCTTTTAAAAGAGGCGAAGGCGGGCGCTAGCTATAAACAGTTAGGACAAACCGTACCGCACTTTCTTAAAAATCGCGCTCTTTCCCTTATATATCGTGGAATTTGCGCTGATCATTGCGTATTACGTACAGTTATTCTTCTACAATGCAATGATGTCGCCTGTAACCTATTTGGAAGCGTGGCAGGATAAGAAGAAAGAGGGGATTCAGCATGCAACCCAAGCGGTGTTGTTCTTTGTATCTACCCCGTTTATCTTCTTCTTGCGCGTACTCATCTCGCTTATGAGCTTTAGTTTCTTCTTCCTTTGGTTCTTCTTGATGTGCTATACCTATCTTGTAACCCTTGGCGGTATCAAGTGGCAGCCTTGCATCAACGTGATCCCTGAAAGAGAAGGCGGCGAAACGAAACTTAGGGCTTCCGCAGGTGAAAAGTTTGCAACCGTTGCATTGTTGTTCTTTGCTGCATTCGTTGCGTTGATTCCTTTTGCGGATTCTGCATATGAAGCGTTGATGGTTGCAATGTCTGCATATGGTATTGTCATTGTAGTGGTGAACCCCATTGTGTGCGTGTCGGCAAGAATGCCCGTTGCGCCCGTGATGGAAGCAACGAAAGACGATCCTCCTCCCATCCTTGAATTGGAAGAAGCAAACAGAAGCGGTATGTTCGATAACTTTGTATTCGGCTCGCTTATGTTGTCTTTTATGGCATTGTTAATCTTTATCATTGCTTGGATTGAGAACGGCTCTGATTTGTTCTTGCCTGAGGGTAATTACTGGTATTATTATAACTACAACGGCGTAGCGTTTGCCGGTGTATTCATGTTAATCCTTTGCGCTGGTATGGGTGTTGCAAAGCTTGTACTTTCCATGTTTATGGGGATCGGTAAGCCTATTGAAAAAAATGGCAAGACGATACTTGCTGGTATTTTGGTTGGTATTTGCGCGCTTTCCGCTGCATTTGGTACCTTCCAGTACGTACGTTACTTAATCAACGAAAATCAAGAAGTAGGCTATTCTAGCATGACGGAGTGGGAAGCGATTGATACCGCTAAAAATTCCACCTCGGTACATACGGCGATTGCAAATGAGTTGAATTTATATAATTATAATACGCCGAACTATACGTCTAGCTCCGCAACGTCCTATTCGGATGGCAGCTGGCGTGTAACGTTGCAAGGAACGATGTGGGGATACAACTATAATGGCTATTCTACCAGTGAATCTTTCACAGCATACGTAACCGTAAGCGAATATAATACGGTGATGAGTACGACGGTTTATAGCTATTAATGAAAGCAAAAAAAGAAGATGGAATTTTCCATCTTCTTTTTTTGTTATTTTTTAAGCTCTAGTGTTCGTTTGTAGGCGGCGGTGACGGCGGAACCTGCAATCTTGTGGAAGTCCGCCTCGTTTAAAGCGTGGATGCCTGCCAAAGTAGTGCCGTTCGGGGAACAAACTGCCTTTCGAAGTGCTGCCGGGTCGCCGTATTCCTGTAACATCCTTGCTGCTCCGAGCAGGGTTTGCGCGGTGTATAATTCCGCTTTGTCCTGCGGGACGCCGACCTGTATAGCGCCGTCAATCAAGGCTTCTGCAAACGCATAGACAAAAGCGGGGCCGCAACCTGACAGGGCGCTGCCTGCGTCAATGGCTTCTTCAGGAATTTTATCAAAAACGCCTGCTTTAGAAAATGCCGTTAAAAATTCCCTTTCCGCTTCCTCGCTCACCCCGTCGGTAGCGTACAAAATCATACCTTCGCCCAGGGTAACGGGGGTGTTGGGCATAATGCGTATCACAGGCAAATCTTTGCCGATAAACGAGCGTATTGCCGCAATAGAAAGCCCTGCCGCCATAGTGACCACGATAGCATTTTCACGCGCACAGAGGGCGTTTTTTAAGGGAATAAGAGTATCTTCCATCTTCTGCGGTTTTACGCCTAATACAACGAATTTTGCTTGCTGTACAAGCTCTTCCGCTGTCAACGAAACTGCGCCGTGGACGGTGAATTTTTCTATTTTTGTTTGGTTGTGGTCGCAGACGGCGATTTCCTTTCCGTTGACCGTTTTTAATGCGGCGGTAATCAATGCGCCGCCCATATTTCCACAACCGATAAACCCGATTTTATACATAATTACCTCACCTGACCGTTGCCCTTGACAACGTATTTATACGAACAAAGCTCTTGTAAGCCCATAGGGCCGCGTGCGTGCAATTTTTGGGTGGAAATGCCGATTTCACAGCCTTTCCCAAACTCGCCGCCGTCCGTAAAGCGGGTGGATGCGTTGATATACACCGCCGCGCTATCCACGCAAAGGGCGAAAAGGTTGCACGCCGTTTCGTCTTCGCTGACGATACAGTCGCTGTGGGCTGTGGAATGCATAGCAATATGCTGAATGGCGGTTTCCACGCTGTCAACCACTTTAACAGCCAAAATATAATTCAAAAATTCCGTGTCAAAATCCTGCTCGGTCGCCATTTTACCGCCTAAAATTGCGTGGGCTTTTTCATCCAAACGAAGTTCCACGGGGGGGAATCCTGCCGCTGTACGTTCGCTGCATAACCGATTTTGCATTTGCGGTAAAAATTCCTGCGCGATGTCTTCGTGCACAAGGCATACTTCCGCCGCATTACACACGGAAGGGCGAGAAGTTTTTGCGTTGTAAAGAATGTTGAGCGCCTTTTCTATATCCGCGGCTTTATCCACGTAAATGTGGCAAATGCCCGTACCTGTCTGTATGCAAGGGACCTTGGCATTTTCTACGCAGGCGCGGATAAGGCCTGCGCCGCCGCGCGGTATCAAGGCGTCGACAAACCCGACCGCGGTCATAAGGTCGGTTGCACTTTGACGGGAAGTGTCTTCTAAAACGTTGATAAAGTTGGGGCTTAAGCCTATGGAAGAAAGGGTGTCACGAAGTATCGAAACAAGGGCAAAAGAGGACTTGAACGCATCCCTGCCCCCACGCAATACGCAAACGTTACCACTTTTAAAGCACAGTGCACCTGCATCCGAGGTGACGTTGGGGCGGCTTTCGTAGATGATGCCGATTACCCCCAAAGGTACGCGGACTTTTTTCACCTGCAAGCCGTTGGGTAGGGTGGTTTCTTCTAGAATATCCCCGATGGGGTCGGGTAAAGATGCAACCTCGCGGATGCCTTGCGCCATACCTGCAATGCGTTTTTCATCCAAACGCAAACGGTCAATCATCACATCGCCCAAGGTTGACCTTGCCGCTTCAACGTCCTGCGCATTGGCTCGTAGAATTTCCGCACTGCGCCGTTCTAATTCGTCCGCCATTTTCAAAAGGGCGGTGTTTTTTATTTCGGGAGAAAGTGTTGCCAGCTCGCGAACAGCCGACTTTGCCCGTTGTAAAATTTCCTGTGTTGTTGCCATAACGTTACCTATTACTTTGCATAAAATCGAGTGTAGCCGCTTTCTTGACCTGTGACAATATCATACAGCAGGCTGGGGTTTTCTCCGTTTGCAATCACCATATCCACGCCTTTTTCAATGCAAATTTTTGCGGCGTTTAATTTGGTTTTCATGCCACCCGTACCCAAAGCGCTGCCTGCCTCACCTGCAAGGGTGAAAATGGATTCGGGGATACCGTGTACGCGTTCAATTAATTTCGCGCCATTATTTTTATGTGGATCGGCGTCGTATAACCCATCTACGTCGGAGAGGATTACAAGAAGGTTCGCCTCAACGCTAACTGCAACCAAAGCGGAGAGGGTATCGTTGTCGCCGACCTTGATTTCCTCGGTGGCAATCGTATCGTTTTCATTGATAATGGGCAAAACGCCAAGGGAGAGCAGGCGGGACATCGTGTTGTTGAAATTTTCGTGTCTATCTTCCGCTAAAAAGTCTGCACCCGTCAACAAAATTTGCGCCACCGTATGATTATACTCGGTAAACAGTCTATCGTAGGTGTACATCAACTCACATTGCCCAACAGCCGCCGCTGCTTGCTTGGTGGGGATATCGGTGGGCTTTTTACGCAGACCTAATTTGCCCACGCCCATACCGATGGCACCCGAAGAAACGAGGATTACTTCGTGTCCTGCATTTTTCAAATCGCTCAGTACACGGCAAAGCTCGCTTGTACGGCGGATATTCAGACGACCCGTTGTGTGCGCAAGGGTGGACGTCCCTACTTTTACTACCACTTTCATATGATTCGTTATTCCTTTTGCTGATAAATATTTACCAATTAAACCAATTTTTTGATTATAGTATAACGCAAAAACAGACATTTGTCAACGGTACGAGGCGGCTTTAGAATGAAAATTGAAAAACGAGCCACAATAATATGGAAAAGATGAGGGAAAAGATGAATAGACAAAGAGACGTAATGAAAAAAAGCCCGGCATTGTATATCACGATGCTGATTTTGTGGACAGCGTTGACGGTGCTTTTGTGGGTGAACTTTTTACCAAAAATTATCGACGTGCCTTTTCGCGTGGGCGGTGGAGTTTCCTTTGGCGTGCAAATCGGCGCGCGGCTGCTTTTGACCTTTAACGGTATATTTATTTCCTATTTTTGGTTAAACGGTGTGAAGGATTTTTTGTACGTGATTTGGTATTACTGTTTTCGTCGGCGTATGCTTCAGCGTTATCACGACGTAATCGATACGGACGTATCGGGCGCGACGGATAAGGTGTTGATGGCGTATTGCACGTGCAACGATTTTGACGGAAAAAGCCTAGAGGAGAGCATGAAGCAAACGTATCCTCACGTTACGACGGTGATTTTGGACGATTCGACGGAGGTATCGTATAGGGAAGCCGTGGATGAGTTTGCTAAAAAGCATCATATTCAGGTGGTGCGCCGTACGGATAGAGTGGGTTTTAAGGCGGGGAATATCAATCATTATTTCATGAGCGAGGAATGTCGTGAAAAGGGGTATGGATATTACGTTATTTTGGACTCCGACGAAATTTTACCGCCCGATTACGTGGTGGAAAGCCTGAAATATTTTTACGCGCGGAAAAACGTCGGCATTGTGCAAGCCAACCACATTTCGGATCGAAACCGCAACTTTTTCATGAAGCTTTTTCACGTGGGGGTCAATTCGCATTGGCCCACCTATCAGACGATGAAGCATTTTTACGGGTTCTCCACAATGCTTGGACACGGGGCGATGTTAAAGCGTGAGTGTTATGAAAAAGCAGGGGGATTTCCGCCTCTTGTTGCGGAGGATTTGTGTTTGAGTATCGAGGCGCGCGGAAAGGGGTATTACGTGGCGTTTGCACCCAATATCGTATGTCGGGAAGAGTATCCCATCGATTACGTAGCGTTTAAAAAACGACATTCGAAATGGACGCAGGGGAATTTGGAATTTATCAAAAAATATACGGGTAAAATTGCCCGTTCCAAGATGAAGTGGTTTGAAAAAATGGATATTGTGCTGTTTACCTACAACCTGCCATTGACGGCAATTTTCGCCTTTTTCATCTTTGCAAATTTGATGATTGCGCCTTTGCTTTCGGTGGATTTAGGGGCGGTGTATGCGGTTTGGATGGTGATTCCCACAATTATTTTCTTTTTCTCGCCGATGCTCAACGACTTTATTACCTGGGCATTCCGTTTAAACCCTTTGCGTACCCTTATTTATACGGTATCGGTGGTGATGTTGTATGGGTCGATGTTGACGACCTCGCTCATTTCCGCGACAATGGGATTGTTTGGGAAAAAAGCGCGTTTTATCGTTACGCCAAAATCGTCAAAAAGGATAGGGGTATTGTTTGCCTTGCGTTTTCAATGGAAGGAAATAGTCTTTTCCACGCTGCTTTTGGTGATTTCCTTGCTTTTTCAAAAAGCGGTGTGGCCCGTTTTCTTGATTGTGATCACAGGATATTCGTCGATTGTTTTGCTGTTTTTCTCAAACAAACGTTACACCGAGGCGGAAACGGCGCGTATCGATCGGCAGACGGCAGAGGTTTCTCTTGCGATTAATCCTTTATATTATTATGGGAAGGATAGAAAATAGCGGAAATATTGCGCGTGCACAAAAAAATTTTTCAAAAAACAGTTTACAAGTGCAAATATTTATGTTATAATGTATTTGGTGAAATTTGGCAAGCTGGACTTGACCTAGATTTTACCGATAAAAAAAAGAAAAAAATTATCATTTAAGGAGATAAATAATATGACGAACAACAAGAAAGTGCTTCAATTCGTTGCAGACTGTCAGGCATTTGCACAGCCCGACAAAGTGGTTTGGATTGACGGTAGCGATGCGCAGAGAGATGCTTTGAGAGAAGAAGCTTGTGCAACTGGCGAAATCATCAAACTTAACCAAGAATTGTTGCCTGGTTGCTACTACCACAGAACGGCTGAAAACGACGTAGCGCGTGTAGAAGACAGAACCTTCATTTGCTGCGAAAACGAAGAGGATGCGCTTCCTCATTCCATCGTAAAATGGAAATCGCCCAAAGAAGCTTATGCAATGGTAAACGAAATTGCAAAGGGCGCATACAAGGGCAGAACGATGTACGTTATCCCTTATTCGATGGGTGTTGTAGGTTCTCCTTTCTCGAAAATCGGTATTGAAATCACCGACTCCATCTACGTTGTACTCAACATGATGATCATGACGAGAGTTGGTAAAATGTGCCTTGATCAGCTTGGTGAAACCGGCGATTTCGTTAAGGGCTTCCACGCAAAATGCGACGTAAACCCTGAAAAGAGATACATCATGCACTTCCCTGAAGACAACACCATCATTTCCGTGAACTCCGCTTACGGTGGTAACGTATTGCTTGGTAAAAAGTGCTTCGCACTTCGTATCGCAACCAACCTTGGTAAGAAAGAAGGCTGGATGGCAGAACACATGCTTATCCTTGGCGTAAAGCGTCCTCAGGATAAGGAAATGAAATACGTTGCAGCTGCGTTCCCTTCCGCTTGCGGTAAGACGAACCTTGCAATGTTGATCCCTCCCAAGCAGTACCTTGACGCTGGCTACGAAGTACAGTGTGTAGGCGACGATATCGCTTGGATCCGTGTTGGTGAAGACGG
>JAFVQP010000149.1 GCA_017504735.1 Clostridia bacterium
CCACGAAAGGTAGCTATATGAATATTAACGACGCAATCATTAAAAGAATTAAGGAAGTTTGCAAAGAAAAGAATATAAACGTTTGCGGAACCACATTAAACGGTGGAAAATCCCCATCTGCGATTTACGACTTGATGAAAGGTAGAACAAAATGCTCAAAGGTGTCAACCATTAAAGCCTTTTGCCAAGGCGCAGGTATCACTTTATCAGAGTTTTTTGATAAAGAGTATTTTAACGATTTTGAAGAATAAACAACAAAAAGCCACGGTTTTATCCGTGGCTTTTTCAATGAATCATCAACACTGAAACGCCCACCCGATTTCGGGTGGGCGTTGTTTCATTTCTACCTTTTATCTTTGTACACGACCGCTTGCGTCACCGCCTGCAAGGTTCATCACTTCCGCAACGGAAACCATATTATAATCCCCTTCAATCGAGTGTTTCAAACAGCTTGCCGCAACTGCAAATTCAATCGCTTGCTGAGGCGCAAAGCCGTTCATAAGCGAGTAAATCAACCCGCCGCCAAAGCTGTCGCCGCCGCCTACTCTATCAACAATATGCATCGAATATTTCTTCGAGAATACCGCTTCGCCATTCGTGTAAAGCATACCCGACCAGTCGTTATCGTTCGCACTCTTGCTTTCACGCAAGGTGATTGCCACACCCTTGAAATTAAAGCGTTCGGTCAATTTCTTCGCAACGGAAATATACCCTTCTCTATCCAGCTTACCGCCGTAAATATCGGTGTTGTCCGCTTCAATACCGAACACGTCCTTTGCATCTTCTTCATTTGCAATGCAGTAATCGATATACTGACAAAGCTCGCCCATTACCTGACCTGCCTTTTCCTTGCTCCACAATTTTTTGCGGAAGTTTAAGTCGCAGGAAATGGTGATATTCTTCGCCTTCGCCGCTTTGCAGGCATCGACACAAATCGAAGCCACTTCGTCGCTTAAAGCGGGCGTAATCCCCGTGAAATGGAACCATTCGACACCGTCGAAAATTTTATCCCAGTCAAAATCCCCTTTCTTCGCCATTGCAATCGAGCTGTACGCTCTATCATAGATAACCTTGCTCGGTCTTTGGCTTGCGCCTTTTTCACAGTAGTAAATACCCACTCTTTCGCCGCCACGCACAATCTTACTTGTATCCACGCCAAACTTGCGCAAGGAATTGACTGCCGATTGACCGATTTCATGTGCAGGCAATTTCGACACAAACGCTACGTCCATGCCATAATTCGCAAGGGAAACCGCCACGTTCGCTTCCGCACCGCCAAAGGTTGCCTGATACTTTTCACTCTGTACAAATCTCAAATAGCTTTCGGGTGCGAGTCTTAACATCAACTCGCCAAAGGTTACAATTTTTTTCATACCTATTACTCCTATTTTTTAATCCAACTTTATCATCGCACCGCTTTTTACAAGGTACTCTTTTTTATTACAACAAATATAAACATCCAACCCGCTTGGATTGTGAACGATTTTTCCATCCGCCGCCCAACGCAGACCGTCAAACGCCTTTACATATGCATACACTTCTCCGTTCGTAGCATACCAAATATCTTCACGGTTGCCGATTGTCTCCGCAAATTCTTCAATCACATTCCAGTTGTTGTCGTTATCAAATTCGTAGCTATGTCCCCAAAGATAAAACAGCTTCGGTGTGTATTTTTGTACGCGCAACGGGTCGGGCTTGATTTCCAAAAACGTCTTGACCAGCTCCATCAGTTTCGGGTGCTTATGGTGACACGTCGGATGCAACCGCAGCCAATCATTGGAAACCTCAAAGTTTCCGGTCGAATCTACGGTACGCGCGTATTCAATCCCGCACATTTTAAGGATATTGACAACGTCATCGTTGTACGAACCGTTGGCGTACGCCATTCCTTTCACAACACAGCCGAACAGCTTTTCCAATGCAAGCCTATCTTGTAAAACGTCATTTGCCGCAATTGCGCTATCTACATTTGCCAAAGACAAATGGACTTGACCGTGTACGGCAACTTCCATTCCGCTGCCCGTATACAAATCTAGCGCCTCCGCCGCCGTCATATGCCAACCGCTTTCCTGCGGAAATAAACCGCTGTTGAGGTTAAACGTCCCCTTTAAGCCGTTTTTTCGCATAATTTGTACAAGCCGCTTATCCTGCGCTACGCCGTCATCGTAACTTAAAGTCACCGCCTTTTCCTTAAACCCAGGAAATCGCATTTGAGACCTAATCATTTGCCTTCCTCTATCTTCGCCAAGGCATCTTTCACGTAGAAGGAACCGCCAACAGCCTCAATCTTATCCCATGCAAGGTATTCGTCCAAATTGCTTGCGTCGATACCGCCCGTGGGGATAAATTTGATTTGAGGGAAGGGGCCAGCCAACGCTTTCATTGCTTTCAACCCGCCATATACGTTTGCGGGGAAGAATTTCACGGTGGTAATGCCCAAATCGAGCGCCGCCATAATCTCCGTAGGCGTTACACAGCCAGGGTAATACGGCACACCGCGCAATTTACAAATTTTCGCAACCGCAGGGGAAAGCCCAGGCGAAACGATAAATTTCGCACCTGCTTCCAACGCCTTTTCGCATTGATCCGCATTGATAACCGTACCTGCGCCGATATTCATTTCGGGATATTTTTCACAAGCATACGCAATCGCTTCCGCCGCGCAAGCCGTTCTAAACGTGATTTCCGCGCAATTGATACCGTAATTTTGAAGCGCCGTTAAAATTTTATCCGTTTCGGACAACTCCTTAATCACAACAACTGGTATTCTTTTATCCATTTTTTTACTCCTTTCACCATTTTAACAGTGTTCTTTTATAAATTTTGCAACGCCTGCCGACCAACCGTGGCAAAGGCTGTGCCGAAGACCTACGTAACAATGCGCCCCAAAATCGCCGTGGATATCTTTTTTCGTATCATCAAGCACGTCGATACTGCCCGAGCCGTCCAACCATTCCATGTGAAAATCTTCCCAAAAGGTGGTCGCGCCTCTATCCAACATTGCCCCGTAATACTCTTTCATCAGGTCGATAGCAAGCTGTTCATCCCTTGAGGCAATGGCAGTCAAAACGTAGTAGCTCATAAAGGTGGAAAATCCTTTTGCCCTGCCTTCTATCAGCTTTGCATATTCCGCATCCGTCAACTCACCCGTGGCAAAATACTTCAAAGCGATTACCTGTTTCATCTGTTGCGCCTGAAGGGGCTGTTTTAAAAGCTTTGCCTTGATTTTTTTCACCTTATCCAAGGGTAACTCAAAGGCATTTAAGAGGAGTTCCGCACTATTCATTGCCATCAGGAAGATAACACGCACCCCCACAAGCTCGTCCACCGTATCTTTCGTGGGCCAATCCACAATATAGCGAATGGTCTTGTTCAAATCGCCGTTTTCATCCACTAGCTCATCCATTTGATTGAGCAAACCCACAAAATACGGTATATGCTTTTCCACGTAATCCTTACAGCCAAATTCCTTGTAGTAGTCGGCAAGGATAATCATCCACCACATCGAATAGGTATAAATCCCATTCATATACTTTGGCAACGGTGAAATTTCCGTCAGCATATCCATCGTATTTTCAATCACGGGCAATCTACCATAAATCGCAGTCAACGCCATCACTTCGGGGGCTAGATCCCCCGCCCAAACAAGGCGATCACGTTTGATCCCATCCCAAATATACCCCGATGAGGCGCACAAATCCACGGTGCGTTTTGCCGTTTCAAAGATCTTTGCGATGCGTTCATCGCTACCCTGGTATGTGTAAATAGGGATTTCGGACAAAATAACGTTTTCACAAAAAATATTTTTAAAGTAAATATAATTTTCTTCCAACAAATCAATGCGCACGAAACGGAAGCCCGTTTGTCCAAGCGTCACGTCCGAATATGCACAAAGCAACATCTCGAAATCACGAGGGCTGTGAGCGTTTTTGGCATTTTTCTCTCCGATAGAAGAATTCACCTCGCCAAGGCTTTCCCCAAAACGCAAACGAACCTTACATTCCGCATTGGAAATCCAGTCGGTAATAAGACGCGCACCGCCGTGCATTTCCATACCGAAATCCAAAACAACGTACGCCCCCTTACCTTCCATTTTAAAATATTTCTTCCATTGCTCTGGGCTGTAATTGATGGTCGCATATAAACCCTTATGGATAAACAACGTATCCTCGTTGGCGATTTTATCCCCAACGATTACCCTTGTGGGCAATAAATACTCCCTCATAAGCCACCTCTTTTCCTGTCTTTTGCTATTATAACACTTTTCTTCACAAAAAACAAGGGTTTGAACAAAATTCCTATTTAATATTTTGTTGTTTTGTGCTTTTCCTCCCCAATTTCCAAATCGGGTATTGACTTTCACCTAAAAGCGTGTTATAATACTCCCATCCACTACAAAAAGGAGTTTTTCATGAAAAAGAAACCGACCATTGCGTTTATGTATGATTTCGATAAAACGCTGTGCGACCAAGATATGCAAGATTACGGCTTTATCCCCAACCTCAATATGACGAGTGAGGAATTTTGGGGGGAAACCGAGGCTTTCCGCAAGAAAAATTACATGGAAGGCATCCTTGGATATATGTACTATATGATGTACAAATGCAAGGAAAAGGGCATCCCCTTCACGCAGGAATATTTGCGCTCCTTGGGGAAAAATATCAATTTTTACAAGGGTGTGCAAAACTGGTTTAAGCGTATCAATCAGTACGGCGAATCCATCGGTGTGAATATCGAACACTACGTTATTTCCAGCGGTTTAAAGGACATCATCGATGGGTCGGCAATCAAGGACGAGTTTAAAAAAGTCTTTGCCTGCCAGTATTATTTCGATGAAAGCGGTAATGCCGTTTGGCCGAAAATCGCCATCAACTACACGCAAAAAACGCAGTATATTTTCCGTATTTCCAAAGGTATTTACGACGAAACGGACAATAAAAAAGTCAACGAAAAAATGACCGAACGTGTGGTTACGTATGAAAATATGATTTACTTCGGCGACGGAATCACCGATATCCCCTGCATGACCTTCGTAAAGAAACAGGGCGGTATTTCTATCGCGCTTTACCCGAAGGGTAAAAAGAACAAGGTAACCAACCTTTTGCTGGATAACCGCGTAAATTATATTTGCTCTGCCGATTATCAAGAAGGGAGTGATTTGGATTCCCTTGTAAAATGCATTATTCAGGAAATGAAACTGTCGCACACTTTACAGTTAAAGCAAAAACAACAGCGTTCAAGAGAATCGAAGAAGATAGAAAAATAAACAGGTAATTTTGCAGTTTATCATTCGCTTGTTGAAACTCAACAATGCGCAAACTTCACTTTGAAAAAAATAAAGAACTTATAAACGAAAACGGACGAAATTGATTCGTCCGTTTTCGTTTATCTTTTTGAAAATTTACATCCGCAAAAATCCTGCCGATACAGGTTATATTCGTCGGAAAGCTCCACCGAACGGTAATACCCGCCCTTCTTCTTAAAATCGGTGTAAAGATAGTTCACCTCGTACCTGCCCCCTACCTTTTCGCCAATTTCATTCAACCATTCGGCATTTTTATGCGGACTTAAGGTGAGGGTTGTCGCAAACCAGCCGTACCCGTTTTCCTTGGCGACTTTCGCCGTTTTTTCAAGGCGCAACCCGTAGCAAAGATAGCAACGCTTTCCCCGTTCGGGTTCTTGCTCCAACCCGTTCGACATCGCAATAAAGGCTTCCGCCTCGTGGTCGCAATCTAAAAAATCCGCCCAACCCGTCTCCTTTAAAAAACGGATTTGTTCCGCTTTGCGTTTCTCGTATTCTTCCCTCTCGTCAATGTTGGGGTTATAATACAACACGGTGACGGAAAAATATTCCTTTAACCGTTCTAAACAGGTAGACGAACAAGGTGCGCAACAGCTGTGCAATAACAGCTTTGTACCCTTTTCTACACCCTTTAATTGTTCCTGCATCAGCAGTTCGTAGTTTCGTTTCATGAAAACATTATACCCCATTTTCACAGCTTTGTCAATACAACTTGACAACTGTGAAAAAAATCGTTATAATAGATGCGTTATGAAATTACTTATTCCCGTAGCCTCAGGCTTAGAACAAACAACGAAACGACAGCTTTTGTCCTTGGGCTTTGACAAAGCCCCTGCCGACAACGGACGGTTGGAAATCGAGGGGAACTGGCAGGATATTGCGCGCCTTAACGTCTTTTTGCGTAGCGGTGAACGTGTCCTCATTGTCCTCGACCGCTTTCACGCCGTAACCTTTGACGAGCTGTACGAAGGCATTTACAATATTCCTTGGGAAAACTGGCTGACCGTCGAATCGAAGATTTTGATGGACGGTAAGAGTGTGCAAAGCCAGCTCGCCGCCATCAAAGCGGCAGGCGGCGTGGCGAAAAAAGCGATTATTTCCCGCTTAGCGGACAAAATCCGTTCGGGTAGGAAAACCTTTTCAGAAACGGGCGCACGCTCCATTGTCGGTTGCTCCATTTATAAGGACGAGGTGACCATTACCCTTGACACGTCGGGGGACGGCTTGCACAAGCGTGGCTATCGCTCCCTTGCATACAGCGCACCCCTCAAAGAAACGCTGGCGGCTGGGCTTATTGACAGCACCTTCTACAACCCCGACAAGGACATTGAAAAACCGTTTGCGGATATTTTTTGCGGCAGCGGCACTCTCCCCATCGAGGCGGCAATGAAAGCCCTGCATATCGCACCTGGGAAAAATCGTGATTTTGACTTTAGCAAATGGGCTTGCGCCCCCAAGGGCATTTTACAGCTTGCCAAGGAAGAGGCGTTGGATGGTGAACTCAAAACCGCCCAACCCGTCATCTTCGGCAGTGATATTAACAAGGAAGCTATTTCCATTGCACAATATCATGCAAAACGCGCAGGCGTGGATAAGCATATCCGCTTTTCCGTGGCGGATGCGCGAAAGTTCAAGAGTGATAAAAAGTACGGTATTTTACTGTCAAATCCCCCTTACGGTGAGCGTTTGAGCGAGGAAAAAGAGGTACGCACCCTTATGCGTGACGTGGGCAATGCCTTCCGCGCCCTGCCTGATTGGAACGCCTATATTTTGACCTCTTTACCCGACTTTGAAAGATATTTCGGAAAGAGTGCGGATAAGAAGAAAAAATTGTTCAACGCAAACCTGGTATGCGGATTTTACAGTTATTTTGGTAAACCACCCAAGTTTGAGGACGAAAAAAATCACAATTTTAAGAGGTAAAGTTTATGTTTGATTATACGAGAAGTATCTTTAATAAGACCGTTGAAGATTTTAAAAGTATCGCATTTTTCTCCGCATTGCTTTTACAAATATTCCAAGTCGGCTACCTCATCTATGCCCTTTGCATCAAATCAGGAATTTTAATTGCGAACGTCGTGCTACTTACTCTTTCCACCGCCTATCTTGGATTTATGTTATATATCCATTGGCAAGACGTAGCAAAGACAACGAAAAAGCTGCTAAAAAATATCTATCGTTGGTGCAAACGCATTATTAAGTTGTTTACACTCGGCGTATCCGTGTATGGTTTGTGTATCACCGCAACGGATACCCTTACCACCAAATCCTTAATCTCGATTGTCTTCCTTGTCTTTATGGTTATTGCGTGGGTGTTAGACGTACTCTTCAGTGTAATTCTCTCCATCCTTGAAAAGCGCGCTAATCTCTTCTTTGATGCCATGAAAATGGACTTCGAACCAGTGTTCAAAGCAAAAAATCTCTTTGATAAGATTAGAGGTAAAGAAGTTGAAGAGGAAATCGTTTCCACCAAGTCACGCGATACCCTGAATTCTTTAAAAGAAGAGTTTAAAGTAATGAAAGCGCAACAAAAATTAGATAAAAAAGCAGCAAAAGCCGCTTTAAAAGCAGAAAAGAAAGCAGCTAAAACCTCGAAAGGGGCTTAAAACGCCATGGATACCTTAAAAAAATTACGTTTTTTAAATAGCAACGGTTTGAAATTGCTTGCCGCCATATTTATGCTTTTCGACCATTTGGGGTTAATTTTCTTCCCCAACGTAGCGTGGCTTCGTATGGTTGGCAGGTTGTCAATGCCTCTCTTCGCATTCGCGATTGCGGAAGGTTGCCGTTATACCAAAAATAAATGGAAACATTTTTCCCTTTTATTCGGTTTGGGTGCTGCGTGCCAACTAGTGTATTTCATCTTCGACCCCACCACGATATATCTCGGTATTTTAATCACCTTCTCCCTCTCCACCTTGATGATTTACGCATTGCAGTTTGCCAAGAAATGCACCTTTGAAGAAAAGCCGAATATCCTTCGCACCATTTGCGCTTGGCTGTTATTCATCCTTTTGGTGGTAGGTGTATATACGTTTTGTTCCTTCTGTGAAAACTCACCCAAGGTCGACATCGACTACAAATTCTATGGCTGTATCTTGCCCGTATTTGCATCGTTGTTTGACTTTCACCGCATACCTGCCCCCTCTATTTTGAAAAAATTGGACGTTTTGCCCCTGCGCGTTTTGTGTATGGCAATCCCCATTGTTTTGTGTATGGCAATCCCCACGTCCCCT
The DNA here is from genome assembly GCA_017504735.1 of Clostridia bacterium. Next base: position 8,539 of record JAFVQP010000149.1, read on the forward strand.
TTCTTTATCACAAGTATGCCTTGGAAAATCACCGTCTATACGATTTTTACCATCCCTATTTTACTACTCTACAACGGTGAAAAGGGCAAAGTGAATATGAAGTATTTCTTCTACATCTTCTACCCCCTGCATTTGGGTTTACTAGAAGGCATCGCAATGGCAATGATGCTATTTAAACTGTAAAATGAAAAACGGAGCTTCCATACGGTAGCTCCGTTTCTTTTTAAAACATTCCGTCGTCGGTTTCCGTCGGCTGTTCTGCGGGCGCACCCGAAGGCTTTTCCGCCCTACGGCTTGCACAGGCACTTGCGTGCGGACATCCACCGCAACCACAGCCGCAACCTGATTTCCCTTGCCGTTTTTGCTTGATTAAGTATGCAATGATACCTAAAACAGCAAGCGCTAATACAGCAATAATCACGTAATCAATTAATGTCATATGTCTTTATTTTCTCCTTAAGTACCATATTGATGATGCAGTTGCAAGCAGTTCAAGGCGTAGCAAGTACCTTTGAGGGCGCGTACAAGGACGTACGTAACCGAAAAGGCACGGAGCTACAACGCTAAAATGCGATGCAAATCCATCATCAAACTCATCTAATACCTGCCCCCGTCAAAACGAGGAACAGTCCTTATTTTTCCCGATTCAAAAGGCGCTTTTCTGTGTCTTTTTTATCCATATGTTTATTATACAGCCAAATCGCAACCGCTGCCAAAATTGCCACCGCCGCCCAAATCGCAACGGTCCAAACAAACTTCCCTACGGTGTAAACGATGGTTGAAGTCAAATAGGAAACCACAATCCAAAAGAGGAGCGTCCATTTAAACTTTTCCTTGCCAATTTCCCCTCTTGCCGCCGCCACAGCCGCAAAGCAAGGGATGGTCAACATATTAAACGCAATGAAAGAAATCAAGGCAGGGATATCAATCCCCGTTGCCGCAATCATCACAGCAACCTCTTCCACACCTTCTTCCATACCGCCGACGATCGTTGCACCAAGGCATGCCGCTAACGCGCCGAATGCCGCAATTACGTCTTCTTTCGCAATCAACCCAAGCAATGCCGCCACAGCAAATACCCAGCCGTTTTCGTTTAACTGACTGCCAAACCCAAGCGGTGTAAACAAGGGTTGAATGAGCTTACCAATGGAAGCGAGCACCGATTGATCCATATGTTCTTCGCCAACGTAGTTCCAACTCCAACCGAAATTCGACAAAAACCAAATCACAATACAGGACATCAAAATGATGGTAAATGCCTTTTCGATAAAGTGCTTTGCCTTATCCCAAAGATGCAACATCAAATTCTTGAACCCAGGCATATGATAGGTAGGGAGCTCCATAATGAAAGGAGAAGCTTCCCCCCTTTGCGTGGTATTTCTCATCACAAGCAAAGAAATAAGTGCCACCACAATACCCAAAACATACATCGAATAGGTAATCACGTCAGCATTTAAACCATTTACTTGCTGTGCAATCGCACCCGAAATTGCAAGCAAAATGGGCATTTTCGCACCGCACGAGAAGAAGGGAATGACACGTACCGTTGCCTGTCTTTCTCTTTCATCCGCCATCGTGCGTGTGTTAATCATCGCAGGCACCGAACAGCCAAAGCCCATAATCATGGGCATAAACGCTCTACCCGAAACACCAAAACGGCGGAAAATTCTATCCAACATAAACGCTACGCGCGCCATATAACCGCTGTCTTCCAAAATGGAGAAGAAAAGGAACAATACCAAAATTTGCGGTAAGAAGGAAAGCACAGCCGCAATACCGCCCCAAACACCGTCTATGAGCAAGCTGATGACAACGGGGCTTGCGCCAAGCCCTTCAAAACCAAGGGTCAGCCATTCCCCCATCGAACCCGTAAACAACTCCATCGCATTAAACAATATTGTGCCGGGGGCGTTTAAGCCGTCGCCGAAAAATATCGTCTTCGCCGCGTTACCCTCCACGCCGCACCATTCGCCAAACGCAGGAATGATACTGCCCAGGTAAAGGAAGTTCGCCGAGAAAGTAAGGTGGAAAATTGCAAACATAATCAAAAGGAAAATGGGGATACCCGCCCACTTATGGGTCAGCACTTTATCCACTTTATCCGATTTGGAAAGATGGTCGTAACCATACTTTCTTGCGCGTGTCAAGGTCGTGGAGAAATGCGCCGTTATGTACTTATATCTCGCATCCGCAATTGCCGCTTCCGTATCACCACCAAAGGGATCGTTTACCACGTTTTCCTTGATAAACGCTTCCGCCGCGCGCGCTTCCGCAGGGTGATTACTCACCTCGATAGCGTCCTTTTCAACAAGCTTTACCGCATGGAATAACGGTTCTTCTACCTCTTTTAATTTTAAGGCAATTTCTGCGTTGGAAATAGCAGAACCAAGCGCCGATTCCTTTAACACGCTGACCGCTTTGCGAGGATTTTTAATTGCACCCATCGCACGATCCATCAAGCCGTCTACGTTATTACCGCGTAAAGCGGAAATTTCCACCACGGGCAACCCAATACGCTTTTCCAAGGACTTCACGTCGATATGGTCACCGTTTTTATCCAAAACGTCTGTCATATTCAGCGCAACCACCATCGGTACGTCCAATTCCATCAGCTGTGTTGTAAGGTAAAGGTTACGCTCTAAGTTGGTGGCATCCACGATACTGATGATACAGTCGGGACGTTCATCCAAAATGAAATTTCGCGCAATCACCTCTTCAGGGGTGTAAGGCGAAAGGGAATAAATACCGGGCAAATCGACAATATCTACCGGTTCTTCTCCCTTTTTGTAAGTTCCCTCACGCTTATCTACCGTTACCCCAGGCCAGTTGCCCACGTGCGCCGTACTGCCTGTTAACGCATTGAATAGCGTGGTTTTCCCTGCGTTGGGATTGCCCACTAATGCAAATCTTAACATAGTATCTCCTTATTATTTTACTTCTACCTGAGACGCTTCGGATTTTCTCAAGGTTAATTCGTAGCCGCGGAGCGCAATTTCGATGGGGTCGCCAAGCGGTGCCTTTTTCCTTAAATACACCTCCGCGCCAGGCGTAATGCCCATATCAAACAAACGACGGCGTATAGCACCCTCACCATGCACTACCGTAACCGTAGCTCTTTCACCGATCTCCAACTGCGATAAAAGTTTCATACTCTGCTCCTTATAATTTCTTAACCGTGGTTAAGTTTTTAATCGAAAGAAAAAGCGGATTCCTATCCGTTATCCTTATGTATTATATCACCATCTTATGCTTATGTCAAGCAAAAATAAACCGTGGTTAAGAAATTTTTACCAATTTTTTTAACAAATTTTTTTAACAATTTGTATATTATATAAAATAAGGAAGGGCGACTGCCCTTCCCTTTCTTTTTACTTTTCTAATGCTTTTTTCATCATCAAAAAGGTTTCTTCCGAGATGAGGTGTTCCATATTGCAAGCGTCCTCCTCCGCCGAGGGTGCCGACACACCGCATTGCATCAAATAATCACGGATGATGCAATGTTTTTCATACACCATTTCCGCATATTGCGTACCTTCTTCCGTAAGGTAAAGGTGTTTCCCATCCTCATAGATATAGCCCTTTTCCACAAGGTTCAGAGGCATTTAGATGGTACCCCCCCCCGACAAGAATCAGACCAAACAGAGAAGAAAGGCACATAGCAATTAAATGTGATTTCC
>JAFVQP010000150.1 GCA_017504735.1 Clostridia bacterium
CCGTTTTCGGAAATATCCACGTATTTATGCGCGCAGGTTTCAAATTTTGCCTGCTCCCAAGAGGTATTGCCGTAAATGGGACGCTCAATATTACCGAATTGAATATCAAACGTCGCCTTATCCGCAAAGACGTCCACGGGGAACTTCACTTTCAGCATCAAATGCTCTTGTTGCCAATCCACGTTGGTTTTAAAGTCGATACGAGGTACGCTATCCGATAAAAGTATCGTCTGTTCAATCGTCGAGCCCAAAAATTCTCTATAAACTTTTAAGCCCTTCTTGCTGCCAAGGTCGACAAACTCATACTTCTTCACGTTGTTGACGGGGTAAGCCTTTTCCGTGTAGAAATCACGTACTTCCCATGCGTCGTATTCAATAGAAACGTCTTCGTAGGCAACCAGCGCATTTCCCTTTTTGTTCGACTTCAATACCTCTCTGCCGTTCACCTTATCGAAAATGCGGATAATTTCGTAATTGTCGTCAAAATCAATGGCGTAGAACTTGTTTTCCAAATGCTTTTCTTGGACGATTACGCTATTTTCAACCTGCGAAGCCTCCACGGCAAAGCCGTAAGAAGGCGCTTCTTGCGTATAAAATTTGCCCTCTTTTTCCACGTCGGCAAGCGCGTTAAACGGTTGCATATTGAATACCAAATCGCCCGATTTGGCACGCTTAGAAACCTCTTGCGTGAGCTTGGAAAGCAACTGCCCTCCCTTTACAAACAAGTCTGTATACATCTTATCGCTATCGTCATAGACTTCCTTAATGGAAGAACCAGGTAAAATGTCATGGAATTGCAGATTAAGCACCTGCTCCCACATCTCATCCAGCGTTTCGTAAGGATAGTCCGCGCCGTTTAAAAGGCGGTTCATCGTGGCCATTGCTTCTATATTGTGGAGCAAATACTCAATTTTTCGATTGTAACGCTTGTTCTTGCCGATAGTCGTGTACGTACCACGGTGGAATTCCAAATACAGCTCGCCTACCCATTTGGGCAAACGCTTATCCGCACTCTTCTTTACGTAGGCAAAGAATTCCTCTAACGTCGAATTTTCCGCATTCGGACAACCGGGAATACCCCGTTTCATACGCTGAATATTTTCCAACTGTTCCGCCGTCGGTCCACCGCCGCCGTCGCCGTAGCCGTACGCAACCAAAACCTTGTCGGAAAGCTGTTTATCGCTAAATCTATCGTACGCGCCTGTCAAATAATCGGGGGTCGCCTCTGCGTTATAAGTCGTTAAGCGTTGTTTGTTCGAATGAACGCTTTGACAAGTAATGAAATACGTAAAAATATCCGAACCGTCTATGCCTTTCCACGTGAAAACGTCGTGAGGCATTGTGTCTCTATCGTTCCAAGAAATTTTTGAGGTAACGAAGGTATCAATCCCCGAAAGGTTGAAAATTTGCGGCAAAGCAGCCGAATATCCAAAAGCGTCGGGAAGCCATACGATATGGCTATCCACTCCAAATTCCTCTTTGAAGAATTTTTTACCGTACATAATTTGGCGGACTAAACTTTCGCCGCTGGGCAAGTTGGTGTCCGTTTCCAACCATAAACCGCCTTCAATTTCAAATCTGCCCTCTTTTGCCTTTTCTTTAATTTGCTCGTATAAATAAGGGTCTTCTTCCTTTACTGCCTTGTAAAGATAAGGTTGCGAGCAAAAGAAGGTATATTCGGGATATTTCCGCATATTTTCGATAACCGTAGCAAAGCTACGTTGCGCCTTTTCCC
>JAFVQP010000151.1 GCA_017504735.1 Clostridia bacterium
AACGTACTGTTGACGGCAACGCTTACGGATGCGCAGTATAACGGCACGGAAGGTCTTACGTTGAATATTACGGAAAGTGGTTGGAACTGCGTTCAGATTTCCCATGTCTTAGGAACGCTTGCAGTGGAAAACGCAGAAGAACCCGAAACTCCCGTTATTCCCGATGAACCCGAAGTTTGGGGACCCATTGCAATTAGTGGAGTGATGGCAAAGACGACGTCAAATGCGTCCTACGACGGAACTCAGTTAATTATGACTGGTGCGGCGGATAAGACGTATACGTTCACGCTTTCTAAGGTGAAATTCTGTAATTACAGCGAAGTTTCTATGATTACGATCTTCGGTCAAGCAAATTCTGGCTACACGTTTAACGCATACGGAACGACTTTTGTAAATACCAGCATTACTTGGAACTGGTTGAGGGTTGTCAAGGTCGGTGCGGAAGGCAAAACGGTGAAAAACACCGATACGGGTGCGGATATCGTATTGTCGGAAGGTTACTATCTTACGATTGGCAACACGGACGTTGGTTCTGAATGGTATAAGTACGTGAAACTTTCCGATGCAGTGGTAAACGGTGAAGAAGGTTTGACGTTTACAGTAACGACAAGCGACGGTAACTGGGATTGGATTAAGTTCCGTCAGGACGGCAGTGTTGAAACGGATAACTTTGCAGGCACGTTGGCATAAATGAACAATGTACTCCCACGCAGTAATGCGTGGGAGTATGTAGATGTGCGGTAAATTATAAAAAATAGAGGTAGGATATGAAACGCAATATTTCCATTCAAGATTGGAAACTTTCATGGATAGAAAATGCACGTGTTATCAAAAATGCAGTATGCATAAAAACTCCTAGGGATATTAGCATTGGAAATTATCCAACAATGAAAGCGACTGTTCCTGGCAATTTTGAACTTGATTTTATGCGAGAAGGCTTGCTTGACGACGTATATATGGGTGCAAACAGCGTAAAAACGCAAAAGTTGGAAAACCTGCACTTATATTATTTTACGGAGTTTGATTACGCATCGAAGGGAGGGTATGATTCCGTGCTTTGCTTCGAGGGTGTGGATACGGCTGCGGAAATATATCTTGATGGGGAATTGCTCGGGTTTGTGGAAAATATGCTGCATGCGCACCGTTTTGATATAAATGGCTTACAAGATGGCAAGCATACACTGCTCGTTCATATTTTACCTTCCGCGATTTATGTGCGGAAGTTTGATGTTCCTGCCATGTGCTACGGTTTGAAATATAACCACGATGGTATTCAGTTGAGAAAAGCTGGGTCAATGTTTGGCTGGGATATTATGCCGCGTATCGTTTCAGGGGGGCTTTGGAAACCCGTAACGATTGAGTATTTGCCGAAAACCCGTATCTGCGATGCCTTCACCTACACGGAAAATTACGACGAGAAATCAAACACGGCGATGCTTATCACAACTTTCAAAATTCATACGGACGAGGATTACATTTCCGATTTCCGCGTTGTGATTACAGGTAAATGCGGGGAAAGCAACTTCCGTAAGGAACTCCGTCCCTACAATGCATCGAATAGGATTTTGATCGAACTGAAAGATCCGAAGCTTTGGTGGCCGAAAAATTACGGGGAACAGCCCTTGTATGATATGGAAATACGGCTTTTGAAAGACGGTGTGGAATGCGACTGCGTAAACTACCGCACGGGTATTAGAAAAGTCTGGTTAAAACGCACGTCTTGTTCTGGTGATGACGGTGAATTTTGCTTTATTGTCAATGGTAAAAAGATATTTGTTATGGGGACAAACTGGGTTCCTTGCGATGCCTTTCCGTCCCGCCATGATGAATATACCTTGAGGAATATCCGTCTTGCGGATGAGCAGGGTTGTAATATGATTCGCTGTTGGGGCGGGAACGTATATCCGAGTGACGTTCTCTACAATTATTGCGATGAGCATGGTATCATGATTTGGCAGGATTTTTCACTTGCCTGCGGACATTATCCCGACGATGAACGTCTTTGTTCGCTCGTTAAGGAAGAAGTGAAGCAGGTTGTTATCGAGAAAAGAAACCATCCTGCGCTTGTCGTATGGGCTGGGGACAATGAATGTGATTGTTTTGTTGTTCCTTATTATGAGAGCAAACATACGGATGACGATCCCCCTGCAATGCTTGACCCTAATTATAATAAGCTGACGCGTGACGTCATTCTTCGTGAATTGAGAAATCACGATGCAACCCGTCCGTATCTTCCTAGCTCGCCTTACGTAGATGCTATGGCATATAAATATGGGAAGGTATCGGAAAGCCATATTTGGGGGCCTCGTGACTTTTTCAAGGGTGAATATTACGGTACGGCGGATTGTCATTTTGCCTCGGAAATAGGCTACCACGGCTGTCCTTCGCCCAAATCGATTGAAAAATTTATTCCTGCAGAAAGTATGCCCAAAGGCTCGATTTATGAGATTTGCGAAAATGCCGATTGGCTTGTGCATGCGGCAGGAATGGAAACGCAGGTAGAGGAAAATCCCTATGCTTATCGTTTACCTTTGATGATTCGTCAAGTGGAGCGTATTTTTGGCGCGGCATCGAGCGATTTGGAGGAATTTGCTCGCCAAAGTCAAGTTTCGCAAGCGGAAGCCGTGAAATTCTTTATCGAGAGATTCCGTGTCGAAAAATGGAGAAAGACGGGTATTCTTTGGTGGAATATTGCGGACGGTTGGCCGCAGGTTTCGGATGCAGTGGTGGACTGGTACGGCGTTAAAAAGCTTGCGTATCATTACATTACGCGTTCGCAAAAGCCCGTATGTTTGATTTGCGATGAACCCAAAGAGGGCTTGCTTGATTTGCTTGCGGTCAACGACACGCAAAGCACGGTCAAAGGCGAATATACCATCGTTGAGCTTGTTTCGGGGGAAGAAGTCGCAAACGGTACGTTTGAGGTGGAAGCAAACGGCAAAACGGTTGTTTGCAAACTTCCCGAAAAGAAGAACGGCTTCTATTTGATTCGTTGGACGTCTACGGGCGGAAGCGGCGTTAATCATTTCGCTTGTACAATCGGTGATGGCTGGACGTGGGAAGCGTATAAAAACTGCATGGAAAAAGCAGATTTTTACAACGAATTTGAAGGTTTTTAACAGTAGCTTGGAAGCTTTCGAAACAACGGTACAATAATTACAAAGAAAGGAGTATAATTATGAAGCTGCAAAAATATGCTGGGAATCCCATTTTGAAACCCAACCCTGCGAACCAGTGGGAAGAAAGATGCGTTTTGAACCCTGCGGTGATTTACGATGAAGAAAACGAGCAATTCGTGATGCTCTATCGCGCGGCGGGCAACGACGTAAGACACCAAATCAAGCTTGGTTTGGCGACGAGTAAGGATGGTATCCACTTCGTTCGTCAGAGTGATAAGCCTGCGTTTGAAGGCAGTCATGAAGAGCCTGATGGCGGCTGCGTGGAAGATCCTCGCCTTATGAAAATCGGGGATATGTACTACATGACCTATGCGGCTCGTGCGTATGCACCTGGTCAATACTGGCTTGTAGAATACATTGAAGGTGTTTCCAAAGCGCCGACATATATGGATGAAACGGACGTTTGCGGTGAAGAGTTGCCTGCATTTGCGAAAAATAATATCACGGTAACCTATCTTGCAGCGACGAAAGATTTTAAGGTGTATAAGAAATTTGGGCGCATTACAGAAGCGACTGTCGATGACCGCGACGTATACCTTTTCCCTGAAAAGATAGGGGGCAGGTATGCGATGATTAGCCGTCCGAAGTTCAAAAACGCAGGGGTGAAGATGCCTTCCATTTGGATTTCGTTTGGCGACGACCTTATCGAATACGACAAGCCCGAACTCCTTATGACGGGTGAACAGTGGTGGGAGTGTCAACGTATGGGCGGCGGTACGCCACCGATTAAGACGGAACACGGCTGGTTCATGCTTTATCACGGTGTAGACGAAAAGGGAATTTACCGTGTCGGCGCGGTGTTGATGGATTTAGAAGATCCGAGAAAGATTATCGCAAGAACGAAAGATTATCTTATGGAACCCGAACACGATTACGAAACCTGCGGTATTTACGAAGGTTGCGTATTCCCGACGGGTACGGTAGTCAAAGACGGCACGCTGTACGTTTACTATGGCACGGCGGATACCTATATCGGACTTGCAACGGCAGACTTTAACGAGCTGTTAAACTATCTTATGACGGAATGTAAAGTATGATAGAATTTGAAAGATGGCTCGACAAAGTCGAAGATAATGAAATAAAAAACGAACTGCTTTCCGTGGTCGGCAACGAGAAAGAAATTGAAGATAGATTTTATAAAGCCTTGTCCTTTGGAACGGGCGGACTTCGCGGAATCATAGGGGCAGGTACGAATCGAATGAATATTTACACCGTAGGCAAGGCAACCTTCGGCTTGGCAGAATACTTGCTTTTAGCGGGCGGAAATAGTATCGTTATCGCCTATGATAGCCGTAATAAATCGGCGGAGTTTGCGCGGCTTTCTGCGGAAATTATGTCGTATAAAGGGATTAAGGCGTATCTCTTTTCCGAGCTTACGCCTACCCCCGTTTTGTCTTTTGCTGTTCGCTATTTAAAGGCAAGCGCAGGTATTGTTATCACGGCAAGCCATAAC
>JAFVQP010000152.1 GCA_017504735.1 Clostridia bacterium
AGTGGTATTTACGCGATCGTATATGAATGCCGATATAAGAAAAATCTATTTACGAGCAAGCAGTATTTCACATACGAGTATTCGTTTGAGGTTGACGTAACAGATCCCACGTATTCCTTATCGTCCGCAACGGGTAGTCATGGGAATTATAGCAATAAGAACCTTTATTATGGGGCATATGATAAAAACTTTAGCCATATTCTTTATTGGCGGGGTTCTGAGTATGAAAATTTATATTGTTATGACACCTCTCTTACAATAACGGCAACGAAAGAAAACAATGATTGTTGGTATTTCTGTGCTGTTGACATTGCGGGAAATCAGTCACCGATTATGTTTAGATATATCGATACGATTGCACCTGTGGGAACTGTAGAAAATCAAGATAGGGATATTATTCCTAATGGCGGTGCAACAAATCGTCCGTTTATTTATAATCCGACGGACGAAAGAGTAATATCGGACGTGGAATATAAATCGCCTAGCGTTACGACTTGGACGGCGTACCCTGGTGATACCAGTATTTTAACATCAGACGGCTGGTATTATTTCCGTGCGATGGATGGCGCGGGCAATGTTTCGGACGAGTACCGTGTTTATTACGATACAACGTCTCCGCTTGGCTGTGTGTATGATGCAGGCGGGGCAAGAGGTAGCGGTAGTATTACAAATAAATCTTACGTGAAATATACGGCTTCCGATTCGGGCTCTGGGGTAGGTACGGTATACGTTAAAAATCCTGGTTCAAGTGCATTTGTGTCCTATACGAATGGTAGCCAGTTGACGGCGGAAGGAAAGTATTATTTCAAGGCTTATGATAAGGCAGGAAATATTACCTCTACGACTCATGAAATTACGCTTGATAAAACGGCTCCCGTAGGACAGTTAAAGGCAAACGGCGTAAACGTTTCAAATAATAGCTACACAAGCAAAGCGTTTAGTTATAGCGCAACGGATGCCGTAGGCGTTGCTATTTTGCAACTGAAACGTCCGAATTCGACGAGCTGGGAAACTTACACGGCAGGTACAGCGATTACAGGCGCAGAAGGTTGGTATAGTTTTCGAGCTACCGACCTTGCAGGCAACGTTTCAGGAGATAGTAATATTTTTTACGATGTATCCAAACCTACCATGACGCTTATCGGTGCAAATATCGGCGGCAGTGGTACTGTATTAACCAGCGGTGGCGTTGCAGGGAGCGAATGTATTCGCGCAACGGCGGTAGATATGGGTTCGGGAATTACATCCATCCGCGTATGGGGGGATAATTATTCTTTCGCCGTATCTTACGTGGCAGGTACGGAACTGACTAAGGAAGGAAGATATTATTTCGATGCAACGAATAAAGCAGGGATTACGTCAGACACGTATCGTATTGTGTTGGATAAAACTGCACCGAATGGCGTGTTGTACGCAAACGGAATTAAAGTAAATAGCGGTACGGTTACGAATGCCAATAAAATTATGTATATGACTAACGACTCCTTGGCAGGGGTGGAATCGTGCTTCGTTAAGAAACCCAATACGGGTGCGTTTATTGAATATACTTCGGCAATGGAGTTGACGGAAGCAGGGAAATATGAGTTTTATTCGGTAGACTATGCAGGAAATCAATCTGCTGTCAGTACGATTACCATCGACCGCAGTATCCCGACGGCGCAATTGTATGTGGATGGAAAAGCGGTGGAAAATGGCAGCTATACTAACGGACAATATGTAAAGTTTGAAAGTAATGGCACTTGCTATGTAAAAAAGCCGAATACGACGGAGTTTGTTGCATATATTGCGGGTACGGAATTTTATGAGGCAGGACGCTATGAGTTTTTTGCGAAAAACGAAGCACTTACCGCAACGGAAAAAAACGTGATTATTATTGATAGAGAACCTAAAACGGTATCGATTACAAGACCAGGAAAACTTGGCGCTTGGAGAGATTACGCGTTTACTTGGGTGGATGGCAATAAAAATACGACGGCTCCTATTGTAAGGATTACGGTGAATGGCTACGATTATGAATTCGGCTCTACAATTTATACCTTAGAGGGGCAACAGTATAATGTGGTGGTGTATGACGCGGCAGGCAACGAATGGACCACGACCTTGAAAGCAGGCGTTTTTGATATTCCTACATACACAGTGCAAAAGGTGTTCTGGGAGGTAGAAATGATATCGCTTGGGGAAACTTTTTCCTTTGAAAAATATGAAAATGCGTTGTTGTCTGCAACAAGCATCGAAAATGCGTTGATTCAAATGAAAGTATGGAATACGGAAACGTGGGATCAAGGTATTCCTATGGACACAAAAGACAGCGCAAATGCCAAAAACGGCACGTATTATTTATACAAGAGTGAAGAGGACGCCGAAAAGCAGGTAGCATATTTTACGCAAGAACGCTTGAATGAAGTAGTAAAGAAATATGCCGAAGAAAGGATTGTCGCATATTATTATTGGCAAAAAGATCCTGCGGAAGGTGTGGATTTGACCGTGCATGCATACCGCGATCAGTTTAAGATTGTAGCAACAAAGGTACACCTTCGTGAAGGGGTTATTTATACCCTTGACGGCACACCTTATTCGAGTTTGGAAATTACCGAACCTGGTGGGCATACGCTCTTGTTGGAAGATGGGTATGGCGGTGCGATTGAGTACGAAATCTATATCCTTGATAAAGCGCAGAGTATGGAATACGCATTGGGTGAAAACTCTCAATCCAAAGCGGAATATGGCAGAACGTATCATTTTAACGGGAAGGTAACCCTTTCGATTCCATTTGAAGGGGATGATTTAGCAATGTTTGCGGTGTATGATAAAGCCGGGGAACCGCTTGGTTATTACGACCTTGAAAATCCTTGCTTAATTGACAAAAGCGGTAGTTATACGGCGGTAGCCTATAACCATTATGGAGAATCGGAAGTATTTTCTTTCGTGGTTTCTATGGAAGCGCCGACAATTTCTACTGTAAACAATGAAGCAAAGAAACAGCTTGAAATTGTAGTAACGGAAAGCGTAGATAAAGTATCCCATATTTCTTTCTTGGAAATTTCCAAGAGCGATGACGGCGGTGAAACTTGGATTGCGCTTACCGAAGACGATTACGGTAAGGCAATTACGATTGAGACCTTACAGTATAAGTTCCGAACGGATGGTATGTATAAAGTTGTAGTAATGGACGAATTCCGCACTGGGGTTGATGCGCTGGTTTATACCGTTGAATATACGCAGCCAGCACCTATTGGCAAATTGGAAGGCGTAGAAAATGGCGGTGTGACGAATACGGCGGTTGCCTTTACTTGGAAAGATGAAGTAATCGTTACGCTTCTTAAAGATGGTGTCGCAATGGAATATCGTTCTGGTCAAAAGTTGACGGAAGATGGCGTATATGTTTTGACTTTTGAAGATTTTAACGGTTATAAAGAAACTTATACCTTTACGATTGATACAATTGCCCCCGAAATCAAGACGGAAGGAGCGGAACACCGTGAGGCTGTAAATGAAGACGTGAAGGTATTCTATACGGAAGAAAATTTGACGGCAGAATTGTACAAAGATGGAAAATCTCTTGGCTCATACACTTCTGGTAATCCTATATCGGCAGATGGGCAGTATCGTGTGCGTGTTTACGATTTAGCAGGGAACGAAGTTTCGGTTGAGTTTACCATCGACAAAACAGTAGAGTATGACATCAATGTGTACGATAAGGGGTTGTCTAATTCGGTGGTGGTTATTTCTCAAGAAGTGCTTACAACCGAACTTATCAAGGATGGTGAAAAGAAGGACTATGCGCTTGGCAGCGCGATTACCGAAATCGGTGATTATACGCTTGTTTTGACGGATATGCTTGGCAATAACGATGTTATTTCTTTCCGTATTATTCAACCTATTGTACAAGAATTTACCCATAACTTTGATGATATTGAAGGCTTTGGCGGTGTGCTTGTAAACGGTGAGGACAAGCGTTTGAATTATGGCACACTTGAATTGTTCGAGGACGGTAACTATGAGGTAGGCGTGATTGTAGGTGGAAAAACTTACAATTTCGCAGTAACGGTAGACGGCACAGCCCCCGCGCTTACACTTAACGGTGTAGAGAACGGTGGGGAAACGAAAGAAAGCGTTACGCTTTCTGACTTGTCGGAAAAGGCAACGATGAAAGTCTATCTCAATGATACCGAAATCGAATACGAGATTGGTCAAGAGTTGACGGAACTTGGTAAATACCGTGTAGTATTGACGGACGAAGCAGGGAACGTAGCAGAGTACGAATTTGAAATCTTGTATAAGATGAACGGCGGTGCAATTGCGCTAATCGTTATCGGCGTGTTGGTAATTCTCGGCATTATCCTTGCAATTATCTTGGGTAAGAAAGCAACGTACAAAAAGAAAGTAGCGCAGGAAGAAGATGAGGACGACGAGGATGATTTTGAGGACGAAAACAGCGACGAGAACGGCACGGAAGCGGGCGCAAGTGAAGAAGGCGAAACGCCCTGAAAGAAGGGGTATAACCCCAATTTTAGGGTAGCAGGTTAACGTTGTGACTCACCGCGCGTCACTTCGCGGTTAGTCACAACAAAAAATTTATCGGAAGCGGGATACCCGCCTTCGATTTTAAGGATAAAAAAGGAGGTGTAGGAATTGAATTTATTGGTAAAAGCATTGAGAAAAAGCGGGTTGCTTGCGGTGGATTTTACGCCTGTAATTGCACCCGTCTTGGAAATCTTAAACGCAATTTTATGGCCTGCAATTGCGCTTGTGGGTGCGGTAGGTACGATTTATTGTATTGTGCTTGGCGTGAAATTGGCTAAGTCTGATGAACAAAATTCAAGAGAAAAAGCGAAGAAGGATTTAATCGGTGCAATTGTTGGATTTCTCTTAATCTTTGTGTTAATTGTTTCACTAAAAATTGCGTTGCCAATTTTGAAAGAATGGGTATTAAGTCAAGTTGAATAGCAGGGAGAAAGATGAAAAATGTTAGCTGAATTAAAAGACTGGTTTTTTGAGCTAATATATAAATTGCAAGCGGGTATTTGCTTTTTAATAGACTTTATCAAAAGTGTATTTTTTAAACTTTGCGGACTTGACACGGTAACGGTAAATGGTGAAGATAAAGACCTTGTATCCACGCTTGTACAGTCAAATACAATCAAAAGAGTATTCTTGACCGTTTTCCTTATCGGTGTGATATTGCTTGTAATATTTGTGATTATAGCTCTAATACGTGTCAATTATCAAGGCAATGAGAAGAAAGGGCGAGGGGTAATTATGGCGAAAGCTGGGCAGAGCTTTCTAATATGCTTACTTATACCATTTTTACTGCTTGCGGGTATGACACTTGTAAGCACAATAATGGCATCCTTGAACAACGCAATGCAACTGCATATTACAAGTTCACCAACGCGGATAGGCGGGCAAATGTTAATTACATCTGGCTATGATGCGTTTATAGGTGCTGCTTCAGAACGAGAAAGTATTGAAACAATGTTCTTGACTGGGGAGTTGAATTATAACAATTTAGAGCATGTTAGACAGTATTACGATATACACAATATAAGTTATGTAATCGGTATATTGGGCGGTTTTGTAATGTTGGTTATGTTTGCGATTTCAAGTATTACATTCATCCAAAGGATTTTCGATATTATCCTTTTATATATCATTTCTCCTGTTTCGATAAGTACGATACCGCTTGACGAGGGAAATCGGTTTCGGGTTTGGAAAGATATGCTGATTGCCAAAATCCTTGGGGCATACGGGATTATTCTTGTTATGAATTTGTTTTTCTTGATAATGCCGCAGATAAGCGATATGCAATTTTTTGAGAGCAATTTTGAGAATTCGCTTGTAGATTTCCTGTTTATTATCGGCGGGGCGTTTGCGGTAACAAAAGCGAATTTGGTAATTGCCCAACTTTGTGGTGCGCAGGCAGGCGGTAGAGAGTTCGCGCAAATGATTTATAACTTTAGATCTGGTGTCGCATTTATGAGAGCAACGCGCGGAGCTATTGGCGGAACTGTTGCAAAGATGGTTGGCGGTACGGACTATTTGAAAAATCGTAAGAAAGGGAATACACGTGGAGAAAGTTTGAATATGGCTTTGCATAGCACGCGTAACCAAACTGCAATGCCGCAAGGCGAAAAGACAAAAGCCCAAAAAGCCAAACAATATGGTGGGGCAGTTACAAGACTGGCAACGATGCCAGTCGGAGCATTAAAAGACTTTATGCAAGGCGGTATCATACAAATGGGTAAGAACTTAGGACCGAGAGTACGGAATATTGCAACTGGTACAACCTTAACGAGCCGTGCTGAGGTAAAACCGAAAGCAGTCAAAGGCGGTGAAACAGCGAATACCGCAGAAGTAAAAGATACAACTACAAGCGAGACTGTGACTACGGGTGAAACGACGTTAAAAGCGGAATCTGAAAAGACGGAAGGGAAAGAAGATAATGCAACGCCCACGACGGATACTTCATCGGATAGGGATAATAAGGAATCGCCTGCGGAGAAACCGGCAAATGAGCCGAAGGACAAGCCAACGGAAAAGAAAAAGCCGACAACAGACACGTCATCGGAAAGAGAAGTGAAAAACAGCGAAACTAAAACGACAAAGACTGAAAAGAAGGGGGACGATAAAGATGGCAAGGATAATACCTAAAAATACGAAAGTAAGAATGACCTTTTATAAAGGCGTAACCATTTTTGACATCATCATCGGCTTTATTGGACTGGTATTGATAGCGATAGCATTTTCAAGCAATCTTGCGTTTCGTGCATTAATCGGCGGGGCTATATTTGTCGTATTTGTACCATTATATATTACAATAAACGGTGATAGATTGTATTTAGTGGTGGCGTATTTCTTCAAGCATCTTGTGTGTAAGAAGAAATACACCAAAGCCAATGGCGAAATTGAGGGAGTAATCCCGTATCAAAGTGTAAATGCCGAAGGGATTATAGAACTTAAAGACCAGCATTTTGCAGGTGTAGTAGAAGTATCGCCCGTGGATTTTAGAATGTTGGACGATTTCACGCAAAGAGATTTGATGGACGCAGGGCTTGGACGAGTGCTTAATTCGATTGCTTACGGGCAGGAAATTGACATTGTAAAAATTGAACGGCCGTTGATTTTGGATAACTTTATGGCAGACGAAATGCAAAGGGTTATTGACATAATCGACAGTAGCGAACGCAGGGAATTAAATAAATTGGAATACGAAGCAAGGGTAGACGTGATACAAGACAGAATGTTGACAATCGAAGCGATGAACACCGACGACAAGATTTTGTATAGCCGATATTACCTTGTATTCCATAGCGGAAGTCAAAAAGAATTATCTTCACTTATGTACCGCGCGGTGGCAATGTTACAAAACGCAAGTATCGGTGCAAGGGTACTCAACCAAAAGGAAACGGTGGCTTTTATTCGTTATACAACGGATTATGATTTTGACGAACGCGTGTTACAAAAAACAAAAAGTTATAGGCAGTTTTTTATGCCGAAGGAACTTAAATTTGGTTTCACATCTACGGTGCAAGATGGCAAAGTTTTAACGCATTTCGTGCTCAATAATTATCCTTTGCGCGTGTGCAACGGTTGGGGTGAAGGGTTATTCGATATACCGAATACCAAGGTTGTAATGAAAGTCAACCCCGTAGAAAAGTACAAAGCGGTACGGCGTATTGACAATGCGATTTTGGAGCTTCAAACCCAAACTATGAAAAACCGTGCGAGTGATGAAATTGAAAAGGATACGCATTTACAAAGTCTGCAAGATTTACTTGTGAACTTGCAAAACGAGAACGACGTGCTATTCGACGTAACGCTAATTATAACGGCATACGACGACAAAGGCAAAAACTTTGTGAAAAAGCACGTAAGGCGTAGACTTCGTGAAATGGGTTTTGGGTTCAATGAAATGGTCGGACGGCAAAAGGACGTGTACCTAACGAGTCAAGTTTGTACGATTGATAAAGTGAAATTATCAAGGGGAATTCCTACGAGCAGTCTATCAGCGGTGTTTCCGTTCGTAAGCAATGCTATTGTAGACGATAAAGGGCTGTTGATAGGCGAGAATAAATTGCCCGTATTCGTAGATTTTAATAAGCGCGATGATTCGCATTTATCATCGAATATGATTGTACTTGGTAAACCGGGTAGCGGTAAGAGTTATGCTTGTAAAAGTATCATAGCGCATTTGGCTAGTTGTAATACACGAGTATTTGTTTTGGATCCCGAAAGTGAGTACGGGAAGCTATGTCAAAACTTTGGCGGTAAGGTGTTGGATGTATCAAGCGGTAAGTTTGGGATAATCAATCCTTTCCATATTATTCAAAGCGAAGACGATGAAAACAGTGATGGGACAAGCAATGATTATTTCGCTCACTTGCAATTTTTAGAAGAATTTTATCGTGTTGTACTGCCGGGCATAAATTCCGATTCGTTAGAACTTTTGAATAAACTTACGCAGGAATTGTACGAGAAGAAAGGTATCACAGCATATACGAAATTAAAGGGATTTTCGGCTGATGAATATCCAACCTTTAATGATTTGGCGTATTTGATTGATGAACGCAGGGAGAATGAAACGGACGAATACAACCGTGGGTGTTTAAAAGTATTGACGAACTATATCGCAAAATTCCGCAGGGGAGGTAGGTATAGTAACCTTTGGAATGGTGCGACAAGCTTTAATCCACGAGAGAATTTTGTCGTGTTTGATTTTCAAAAATTATTGTCCAACAAGAACAGTATTGTAGCGAATGGGCAAATGCTTTTGATTGTAAAGTGGTTGGAAAACGAAGTGGTACGAAACAAAGACTATAATCAACTATATCGTGTATCGCGGAAGTTGGTAGTAGCGGTAGATGAGGCACACTTGTTTATTGATGAAAAGTATCCGATAGCATTGGATTTCTTGGCTGGTTTAGCAAAGCGTATCCGAAAATATGAAGGTATGCTCATTACAATAACCCAAAGCGTTAAAGACGTGGCTGGAACGCCAGAGATTGCAAGGAAAAGCCAAGCGTTAATCGATGTATGTCAATACAGTTTAATATTCAGTCTTTCGCCTAATGATATGAAAGACTTATGCGAATTGTATTCAAGGGCAGGACAAATTAACGAGGCGGAGCAGAATTACATTATGCACAATAAGCGCGGAACGGCGTTCTTTATATCGTCGTCGCAAAGTAGAACGAATATCGACATCGTAACAAGCGATTTCGTAGAAAAATTATTTTAAGTAAAAGGAGATTAAAGAAAAATGGAACAAAACAAAAACGTTATGAATGAAGAAGTTGTGGCGGATTACACGGACGATCAAAGAACGGAGATCGCAAACAAGGCAAACGACCAGTATTTGAAGATGGTAAAGGAAGGTAAATATAAGGATATTCTTGTGAAGTTTGGGCAGAACGGGAACTATTCCTTAAACAACCTTTTGTATATGCTTTCGCAAAATCCTAACGCAACGATTGCAAAAGGTATGGGCGAATGGGAACGCGCGGGGCGTAGCATCAAGAAAGGCGCAAAGAGTATGGAAATTATGGCTCCTACCAAGGAAGAATATTCCGTACCCGTTAGAGATCAAGACGGCAACGATATGTTTGATGAGGACGGCGTACCCGTGATGGATGTTCGTGAAAGAACTACGGGCTTTCACCCCAATTACGTATTCGATATTAAGGATACGGAAGGGGAAAAATATGAAGCTTTCAAAATCGGGGAAAAGGTCAGCGACGAAGAAAAACGCATTATCTTGGACGGCGTAAGACGCGCATTGCAAACCAAACGCTATCGTATGATTTTCACGAACGGTGCGGATTTTGTAAGCGGTGAAAATTTCAAGGTTGACGTTGACAACCGTACTTTGAAAGTTAAGAAGAATATGAAGAATGCGGAAACGTCGCTTGCGGCGTTGGAAGGCGCAAGCAAGGCTATGTGCGCTTATAAAAACCGTAATTTTGAAGGTTTGAAAAGCAAGAAAGCAGAGATTTTCGAGGACGCGAATATCAAGTGCATTTTGGCAGCGCGTTACGGTTTAGATACCAGCGGTATGGACTTCGGTTATATGCAAAAGTTGGAAGAAAGCGATTTGATGACCTTGCGTGAAAATCTTTCTTCGGTGTGTGGGGGAACGAAAGTCGTTATGGATAGAGTAACGAGCGCATTTGCGAGAGCTGAAAGAGAAAAATCGCAAAATGCAATGCCTTCGGGGATTTCCGCTTTGAGCGACCTTTTCGATAAAGAGGATTTTCAAGATAGAAACGTAGGGAAAGATGAAATGGAAGCAAGCGCTTGAAAATATCCCTGCGGAATTACGGGAACGTAAACAATGGGTGTGTTTTAAGAGTATTCCAAAAGCAGGGCATTGGGGTAAAAAAATGATTTCGCCCACGACGGGGGAATTAGCGAAAAGCAATTCCCCTGCAACGTGGACGGATTTTGAAAGCGCGCTGCGGTACGCAAATAAATACCGTATGGACGGCTTGGCTTTTGCGTTGACGGACGGGATTGTATTTGTAGATATAGACGATTATGAGAGCAAAAACGACGATATACAAAGCGTGTTGATAGCTTTATGCGACGAGCTTGAGACTTATGCGGAAACGTCCGTTAGCGGTAAAGGCGTGCACTTCTTATGTAAAGGGAAACTATCTGAAAACGCACGCAAGCGCAGAGATGAATATGGGCTTGAAATGTACGATACTTTGCGTTTTGTGTGCGTTACAGGCAACGTACTTGGAGAGAAGAAACCGCTTGCGGATTTATCGGAGAAGATAGGCGATATAAATGTGCGGTATATGGGAAAGCCTGAAAAGATAAAGCCTGCTATACGGAAAAAGGCAACGGAAACGGACGATGTACTTATAGAGCGAATATCCAAAAGTCGGCAAGGCGACAAATTCCAAAAACTGTATAAAGGGGATTGGAGTGGCTACGAATCGCAAAGTTCGGCGGATTATGCGTTTGTGCGTATGCTTACAATATGGACACAGGACGAAAGTCAGATAGACAGTATATTTCGTTCAAGTGGGTTGTATCGGCAAAAGTGGGATAAGCACGGTGGATATTACGGAAAACGAACAATACAACGGGCGTTAGATACGGCGCAAAAATGCCGTAACGTAGCGGAAATGTAAGGAGGAATATGAGCGATGAAGTAAAAGTTATCACAAAAGAAGCAGGAAAGCCTGCGCAAATTTGTGAAATGGAAGATAGTTATAAAGCAATCAAAGATTTTCTTGGAGGTGCTATTGAATATCACGACCATCCGACGTTGGGCGTTCAGTTTATCGTGAATAGAGATGCGCAAAGTTGGGACAATACGGCAACCGTTTACGTAGGCGGAAACCAAGAAGTGTTGGGCGGTAATTTTATTGTAGTAAAACACGGCGAAGAAGGTGAGATTGTTTCCTTTGATGATAAAGAGGCGCAAGATATTTTGAAAGATATTCAAGGCAGAGAATTAAATCATACGGATACCAATATTGCAATGGCAAGGTATGATTTACGGCAAGCAAAGCG
>JAFVQP010000153.1 GCA_017504735.1 Clostridia bacterium
GCAATCGGGCGGCGGTACGGCAACCTATTATGCGGCTTGCTACGACGAACGTATCAAAATGGCAATCCCCAGCTGTGCAGTTTGCTCGTATATCGAAAGTATCGGTTATACTTGGCATTGTTCGTGCAATTATATACCCAAAGCGGCAAAATATTTTGACATGGGCGAGTTGGCTACGTTGATTGCGCCGAGAAAATTGTTGCTTGCCAATGGTCAGACGGATCACATTTTCCACATCGAGGGCACGCGCGAGGTATATTCGGTTATTGAAAAAATCTATGAAAAAGAAGGTGTGCCGGGGAATTGTGAGTTGTATGAACACCCCAAAGCGCATTTCTTTGATAAGGTTGCAATCTTTGGTAAAATTACTAGGAACTAAAAGAGAAAACGGCTGTTTTATCAGCCGTTTTTGTGCGTTTTCACAAGAGAATGAAAAGAAAATAGCGGGAAAATGAAAATCTGTGGTTAAACACTTTTCATTTTTAATGGAATATGCTATAATAGTGGTATAAAATACAAACGATGGGGGCAGGTATGCAACGAAATGAAAAAATGCGCTTGGTTGTAGCAAGCGGTAACAAAAATAAACTGCGTGAAATTGCGGAGATTTTCACCGATTTTGAGGTCTGTTCGCAAAAGCAAATGGGCTTTGACGAGGACGTGGAAGAAACGGGCGTCACCTTTGCGGAAAACGCCTTGATTAAGGCGCGTGCGGCTTCAAAAGCGCTTGGGGAAATGGTACTTGCGGATGACAGCGGCTTATGTGTAGATGCCTTAAACGGGGCACCTGGGGTGTATAGCGCACGTTACTGCGGACACCACGGCTCGGACGAAGAAAATCGTAAGGTACTGATGAAAAATATGGAGGGCGTGGAGAACCGCAGGGCGCACTTTACCAGCGCGATTGCCATTGTATATCCCGACGGAAGAGAGTTGGTTGCCGAGGGGCATACCTATGGTGAAATTTTACCTGAAGAAACGGGAGATGGCGGTTTTGGTTACGATTGCCTTTTCTTTAGCGACGATTTGCAAAAATCTTTCGGGGTTGCGACCGCCGAGGAAAAAAATAAGGTTTCACACCGTTTCCGCGCGTTGCAAGCCATGCTCAAATTGTGGCAAGGGCAAAGCAAATGAAAACGTTGTTGGTTGTGTCGGATAGTCATGGGAACGTGAAGGGGATTTCCGATTTATTGCCGTTGATTGCTGAAAATGATTACGTTATCCATCTTGGCGACGGCGGGGCGGATATGCGTGAAGCGAGGACGCTTTACCCTGAAAAGGTGTATGCTTGCGGGGGTAATTGCGATTTCTTTTCACCCTTGCCTGAAGATGGCGAGTTGGAGGTGGAAGGGGTAAAAATTTATTTTTGCCACGGACATCACTATGGGGTAAAAACGCAATTGACAAAGCTTGCTTTAGAAGCAAAACGTCGAGGGTGCGATATTGCTTTATATGGACATACGCACGTGGCGGATATTACTGAAGTGGAAGGGGTAACGTTGATTAACCCTGGTTCACTTCGTTATTCTATGGGAAAGGGCGGCAGTTATTGCTATCTTGTTATCAATAAGGACAAGGCGACGCCTGTAATTGTTGGTGAACGTTATTTTTAGTAAATGGACGTACCATGTACGTGTTGAAATGTAAAAAGCCTCGCGATTGCGAGGCTTTTTACTTATGTTTTTATTCGTAAATTTCAACGGTATAGGACGCTTGCGCTGTCTTTTTGGCAGGGACGTGAATCATATCAGCCTTGTTTTCAAGGTTATCGATGATCCCGTCGGTGGCGGGTAATGAACCCCAAGGCTCTAAGCAAATGAAGGGAGCGTCCGTATCGCCAGGATGCCAAATACCAAGGTATTTAAAGTCCTCAAAGTTCATGGCGACACGACGGCTTTCCTTATCCGATTTAATGCTTACATATCTAGAGGTATTGCTTAAAATTACCGCATCATGGTTGAAAAGGTTGTGTTGCAAGGGTAATTTTGTGCCGTCTTGTAAAGCATAGGGGATGGCTTTTCCTGCCATGAAGCGGTCGCTGTCAGACAAAAGTTGACGCTGTACGCTGGTCTTTTTGTCGAATTCCACGTAATAATCTTCAAATTCACCGTTTCCGAAAGGAACGTTGATACCAGGGTGTCCGCCAAATGCGCAAATCAAGGTTTTGTCGTCCGTGTTGGTTACTTCGTAGCGCACGTTTAAAATATTATCGTTCAATTCAAAAAATACGCGGAATTCAAAATGGAAAGGATATTCCTGCAAGGTATCTTCATTGTCAGTGAGGAGCATTACGAGCTTTGTAGCCGTACGTTCTTCCAAACGGAACACGTAATAACGTGCAATGCCATGTGCGCGGGCGGTGTATAATTTGCCTTGGAAGCCGTATAGGTTTTTATACATTCTACCGATGAAGGGGAAGAGGTTGTAAGCTCTGCCTGACCAGTATTTGGAGTCGCCCTGCCAAATATATTCGGTTTTCGTTGTTTTCGAATACATCGATTGAAGCTGTGCGCCTGTGGTGTCCACGGAAACACTGAAGTTGTCATTTTCGATGGTGTAAATCATAATTGCTCCTTACTTTCGCCCTGCGGCTAATTTTACTCTATGATTGTATCACAAAAGGCGGCATTTGTAAAGGATTTGAAAGAATTTTTAGGACGAAAATTAAAAGAAAACGGCGTCTTTCATAAAAACAACGGGCGCGTGCTTTATAAAAAATGATATTCTTGTTACAAAAAATGTTGTTTTTTGTAAAAAATCGCAACTTTCTTATTTCATATGGGTGACATTTTTGAAAAAATATTATATAATATAGTCATAGAAATTTGGCAATGTTCATTTAAACCCTGGTAAAATATGGAGGCGGAGAGATTGATATGAGTTTAAATGTATTGTTGGCGACGGGCGCGATGGAACACGTAGTAAACGTGATTATGATGCTTGCGGCGTGCGGCGCATTTTTGGTCGGGTTTAAGTTCTTAAGCGACAATATGGAAAAACTTGCGGGGAACAGCTTAAAACGGCTTTTCAACAAAACCTCTGACAAGAAAATGGTGGGGGTTAGTATCGGTGCGGTTTCTACGGCTGTGGTGCAAAGCTCTGGTGTTACCACCGTTATGGTTGTCGGTTTTGTAAACGCAGGGATTATGTCCTTGTATCAAGCGGCAACGGTAATCATGGGCGCAAACATCGGTACGACGATTACGGCACAGCTTGCCGCCCTCAGCTCGTTTGATATTGCTCCTGCCTTTATATCCTTGCTCTTTATCGGCGTTATGATGGAAATGCTTTCCAAAAACGATAAGGTGAAATCTATCGGGCTTGCGTTGGCGGGCTTAGGGCTTGTCTTCTTCGGTTTGGAAATTATGTCCTCGTCGATGAGTAGTTATAAGGAATCAGAAGCGGTTATCGGTTTGTTGGAATCGATCAAAAATCCTTTCTTGCTTTTGTTGTTCGGTATTGTGTTTACGGCGCTTTTACAGTCCTCCAGTGCGGTTACCACCATTGTTATTGCGATGGCGACGCAAGGTTTGTTGATTGGCGGTGGCGGTAATGCAGTGTTATATATCATTCTTGGTTCTAATATCGGTTCGTGTGTGACGGCGTTGATTTCGTCCATCGGTACTTCGGTGAACGCGCGCCGCGCGAGTATTATTCACTTGTTGTTTAACGTAACGGGTACGTTGTTGTTTATGGTAATGCTTTTGATTTGGTCGAAAGGCGTCGTGGGGACGAATTTCTACGAGATTACCTTTGTAAAATGGTTCGCTGGCGAAGGGACGGAAGGTACGCAAATAGCTATGTTCCATACCTTCTTTAACGTGACCTGTACCTTGATTTTCTTGCCGTTTACAAAGTTACTTGTAAAACTTGCTACGTTGATTGTATCCGATAAAAAACCTGCGACAGGGAAAGA
The DNA here is from genome assembly GCA_017504735.1 of Clostridia bacterium. The sequence goes on from JAFVQP010000153.1 coordinate 3,917, forward strand.
ACCTTGGGAATTGGTATATATGGACAAGCGTTTCTTGACGACGCCCCCTGTTGCGCTCGGTCAGTTGAAAAAGGAAACCTTCCGTATGGCGGATATGTCTATGGAAAGTTTGAAGATTGCGTTCCGTGCCTTTATCGAAAGAGATTTGGACGCAATTGAAAAAGTGTATGAAGCCAACGAAAATATTGTAAAAATCAGCGAACAAATCAGTGACTATCTCGTGCGGGTTTCCGCAAGCGGTATTTCCTTGGCGGATGAAAAGAGTGTAAGTGCGTTACATAGCAATATCGGGGATATCGCCCGTATTGCGGAGCTTGCGGACAACTTTACCAAATATACGAAGAAAGAGGTGAAGGATAACCTTGTATTCTCGGAAGGCATCAACGAGAAGTTGGAAGTAATGCACGAGCGTTTGCACGAACAATATTTATTGGTAAAGCAAATTATTTTGGATAAGGATTACAGCGTGATGGCGCAATCGGATGCGTTGGAAGATGAAATTGATACGATGCGCCGTGATTTGGTTGCGGAACATATCGCCCGTTTGGGGCAAGGCAAGTGCCGTCCCGAAAATAATACCATCTTCGTAAACCTCGTTTGCAATTTGGAACGTATCGGCGACCATTTGAACTTTATCGCGCACAGCAGAGATAACTAAATCTTGTATAAATGAAAAAAGCAAGCCAATCGGCTTGCTTTTTTTTGCTAGCTAGGTGCTTAGTTGTTGCCGTCTAAAACGGTGATGTGAATATCGCCCGAGGAGCAAGTAATTTCACACTTTCCGCCAACGGAAGAATGGGGGACTTTTACGTCGCCGCTCTTACTGTCGGCGTGGAAATCTTTGGTGGTGCGTAAGCTGCCTTCTACGTCGCCCGTGCTTGTCTTGATATAGATTTCCGCGGCGTCGCATGCGTTCAATTCTACTTCGCCCGTGTTGCGAGTGATGGACATTTTCCCCGTTGTAAGCAGGTTTTTCATTTCCAAATCACCCGTGTCGCCCGTAGAGGTGAAGTTTTGACAAGTTACGTCGGTTAATTCTATATCGCCCGTATCAACGGCGAGGGTAAAATCGTTTTCTACTTTAACGGACGTTGCTTCAATATCTCCCGTGGTGGTTTCCAGGTCGATTGCGCCAGCCGTTAGGCTGTGCAGGTCAATATCACCCGTGGTTATCTTGACGTTAAGGGAGTTTTTAACCGACGCAAAGCATGTAATATCGCTCGTGCGGCCGGAAATATTCACACTGTCAAAGGTAAATTCCTTGGCGATCGTTACGTCGCCCGTAGTCGTTTCAATGGATAATGCGCTATATTCTATTTGAGGTAAATAGATTGTAAGGGTAGGGGCGTAACTCCCCATACTGAGGTGGTCGTACCATTTTCTTTCGTCTTGTGTTTTGACGGTTAACGTACCGTTTTCTACGCTGACGGAATGTGTTAATTTTACGTCTTCATAGCATACAATCGTACACTTTTCGTTGGTGGCTTGCAGGAATTCGATGGCTGCGGTGGCGTTATCAACGGTGATGTTTTGGAAAGTGTCGCTAATTTCGTGAGTGGTGGTTTCAAAGTTTGTTGTGTTAAACTTTTTAAAATCCCAATTGATGGAGCAAGCCGTGACGGTAAACATAATGCTCCCGCTCGCAATCAATGCTGCGGATGCCGTCAGCCAAAACTTCATGGATTTGCGCATTTATTTATCCTCCTTTTTTGTGAAGCATTTTTTGATACCCAAGGCAATTTTTTTGGTTAACCATGCAGTTGCGCGGGTTGTGTATTTGCAAGCGTAGAACATAAGGATGGCTAAACCGCCGCAAACGAGCGCAGCTGACATTAAACCAAAGCCTGCAGGGGCTTTCCCCAAACAAAGGAAGAGGATTCCGCCAAGGATACCGCCAACGCTTGCGCCAGCAAGTGCGCCAAAAACTGCCCAAAGGGAAACGACCACCGACCAGATTACAGTGTAAAGGGAAATAACGATTGTAAATGCCGCTGCAATCAAACAGAGCCATATCGGTGAGCCAAGTGCAAGTAGGGTGATTTCCCATGGCGACAGTTTATGCTGTCGCTTGATTTTTGCTTTGATAAGCGAAACGAGCGGGGTTTCCGAGATGATTTGGTTGATGATGCTTTCCACACTGCCGAGGGAAGCGATGGCTTCCTCTTCCGTTAA
>JAFVQP010000154.1 GCA_017504735.1 Clostridia bacterium
GCCCTTAACCTGATCAAGGATAGAAGGTTTTTCGCTAGCGCTAGGTTCTTCGGGTTCTTCACTCGTACCAGGTTCTTCGGGTTCTTCGCTGGAACCAGGTTCTTCGGGTTCTTCACTCGTACCAGGTTCTTCAGGTTCTTCACTCGTACCAGGTTGTTCGGGATCAACGGGAGGTTCAGGCTGTTCAACTGCCGTAGCTACTACCGTGAAGGTGTAGTTCTGCAAGCCGAATTCTGCAGGAATTTCTTCTGCCCAAGCATAGGTGTATGCATCAGTATCCGCAGGGAGCAAGTTATCCAAAATGAACCCTAAGCTCATCACTTCAGCTTCTACGCCATTCATAGGATCAGCCATTACACCGAAGGTGATAACCGTCGTTTCGTCGCCGTTTACAATCGTCAAGGTGTAAGGGGTAATCGTCCAAGTTGCATAGAGTGCCTGGATATCAGCCGAGAAGGTAGCTTCCGTAATTGCGTTGCCTTCCAAATCGATCCAGCCAGCAAATACTTTACCTTCAGCCGTAGGCGTAGGCAACGTGATTGCTTCGCCATACTTACCGCTTACCGTTTCAGGGATAGCCCAACGATCGATGATGAGTGCTACTTCATAGATGCGTTCTTCAGCAACAAGGGTAACCGTGTAATCCTTAAGTTCAAGAACTTCGGGAAGTTCGATATCCCACTTATAGCTCATCGTATCCGTCGTTTCGGGAAGGAGCAAAGTCAATTCGTTAAGCATTTCTTCTCTGCTAAGCGCACCGGTCATCCAGTTGCCTTCTACAGCAAAGATATATTCGCTCGTTTCTTCGCCCATGATAACCGTGAAGTTATAGGTGAAGATGTTCCACATTGCATATGCAGCGAAACCTTCGCCGTTTACCGTGTAGCTCGTTTCAAGGAGTTCATTACCATCGATATCCGTCCAGCCAAGGAATTCTTTACCTTCAGCTACAGGCGTTTCAAGGGTAATAACCGTACCGTCAACCACGTTCATAACCTTCATCCAGTTAGGATCTTCCCAGTTATCGCTGTACTTAATCGTTACCTGATAGGTCTGTACGATTTCAAGAGGGAACTGGCTAACGCCGGTGTTTTCAGAAGTAATGTAAGACGTCTTGCTTGCGCTTACAGTGTTAAAGCTGCTGTACGTACCAAGATAGTAATCCGTACCGTTAACGTTCGTGTACCAGCAGTTGGTTTCTGCATTGTAGTTGAATACGTAGTAGCTGCATTCTTCTTCCAAAGCATAGTTTACGCTGATCTTGTTTTCATCATTGAAGTAAATGTTGAGGTAGAGATATTCGCCGTTAACTTCCGTATAGAACTTGTAACCGCTTTCCGTCTTTTCAGCAACCATATCAATTGCCGCCATAGCGTCTTCGGTCATCGTCAAGTATCTACCGCTGATGCCGCCGTCCAAGTACAACAACTTATTGTTCGTACCCTGCGTCAAGCTCATCTTGAAGGTCTGATATTCCTGAGGAGCAAGTACAGTCTTCACTTCAAATTGATAATCCTTGAATTCGGTGAATTCTTCAGGAATTGCATCAACGAATTGATAGCTGTAACGGGTATCTGCAGGAGCAACGTCTGCCAACGCATAAGCAAGGCCCATAATGTCGGTGTCTACGTTGTCAGCATATTCGATACCGAATTTGATTTCTTTAACAACGTTACCGTTTTCTACAAGCGATACGGTGTAAGGAATTACTTCCCATACTGCATGCAACGTAAGGTTGCCCGTAACAGTTGCAGGTGCAGGAATCATAATTTCGTTCCATTCATCATCATATTCGAACGAGAACCAGCCTTTGAAGATCTTGCCTTCAGCCGTAAGCTGTTCAAGTTCAAGTGCTGCGCCGTATTCAAGAACGAGTTCTTCAGGCATATCCCACATCGATTTTACAAGCTGAATGGTGAACGTCGTCGTTTCCTTCAATTCGGTGAATACATAGTCATTCTTCAATTCGAGTTCGCTAGGAAGCTCTTCAGCCCAAGAATAGGTATGATATTCATCACTTGTCGTCAAGGTGATTGCCGCAAGCTTTTCAGCTCTGTTTTCAACGTTGAATTCTACAGTTTCCGTCGTACCATCTGCACGGTTAATCGTTGCGGTGTAGTTGATTACGTTCCAAGTCGCTTTTACCGTAAGATCCATTTCAACGATTGCTTCTGCAGGGATTGCATAGCCGCCCAACGTCCAACCTGCGAAGGTATAGCCTTCTTTTACGGTGCTAACCTGTGCAAGCGCGCTTGCAGGCGTACCGTAAGGAACGGTCATTGCATTAATAGCCGAACCACCATCAACGTCGAAGGTTACGGTGTAGTTGTTAATCGTACGCGTTTCGGTGAATACATAACCATCCTGAAGAGCAAGTTCGCTAGGAAGCGCTTCTGCCCAAGCATAGCTATATTGTGCCGAATTTGCCGTCAAAGCGATCGCTGCAAGTTTTTCAGCTCTGTCTTCAACGTTGAAGGTTACGGTTTCTTCGCTGCCATCAGCACGTACAATCTTTGCGGAATAGTTAATAACTGTCCAGTTTGCATCAATCGTCAAATCTTGCAATACCGTTGCATCTGCGGGGATAGGATATCCGCCAAGCGTCCAACCTGCAAAGGTATAACCTTCTTTCGTAGGATTAGGGATTTGTGCAAGAGCACTTGCAGGCGTACCGTAAGGAACAACCATTGCATCCATAGCCGTACCGCCATTCGTGTTGAAGGTTACGGTCATAGGTCTCGTCCATACGTTTGCGGTAATGTCTTCCGCTACTATGTATGCAGGCGTTTCAGAATGGCAGAAGTTCTTGCCGATGGTAACGTTAAGAACGTTGATACCAGCAGCATCAAGGTAATCCTTATGTACGTAAACGGTCAACGTGTCACCAGTACCTCTAACGAGCGTAGGGTTCTGGAACAATTGATAGCCGCTGCTCATTGCATCGCCATTCGACCAAGGACTGGTTGCGTAGTTATAACCGCTGTCATCAACCGTCGTGTTGATATCCCACAAGGATACACCGTTGATGAAGATCTTCTTACGCATCGAAGTGAATTGCTCGCCGAAGTAGTTGAAGTCGTAAGAATCACGCTCAGAATTCCAGTTTGCATAGGTAATATCAAACGCAACCATTTCAAGTGCGTCACCTGCATCTGCAGCTTTCGTAATGATAATATCTTCAGCGTTAAGAAGATAATCTTCTCTTACAAATTCACCATTGCCCATATTAATAAAGGTAACGGTTTCTTTTACTTCGTATACTTTACCAGCAACATTTTCTGCGGAAGGGAATTGAGCACCAGCAAGAACGGTAATCTTTTGGATATTCTCTCTTGCTGCGCCTTCGGTAAGATTGGTAGGCCAACGGGTCGTGAATGCATTTTGTCTGCCCCATACTCTCGTGAATTTTTCACCAGGCGCTACCTTATTCCAAAGCGTACCAAGCTTCACGCCATCAAATTCGATATAGTCGTAGTAATTGATTTGCTTCAAGAAATCATTGCTACCCGACCAAGCAACGTCACCACTGGTAGGATAGTCACAATTGCCAAGGTAGAAGGAAAGCATCGAGTCACCCGTAATGTCACCCATTACCTTTTCAACGGTCGTTTCTTCTACCGTAAGGTTCAATTGAGGAACGTTTGCTTCACCGATGTATTTATCGGGAACACAAAGCGAGTTGGATTTGAAGATAACGTCGTCCGATACGGTGAATTTAGCCGTTTCCGTTTCAAAGAGGAAATCCTTCGTAATTCTCAATTCCGTAATATCCGATACAGGCAAATAGCTGTTAGGGATGTACATATCAATCGTATTACCAGGCAAACCTGCGCCATGGTTTACGAGTTTGATGAAGATATGTGCAAAAACAGCCGTGTCGTTATTTACGTCGCCAGCAATTTCAGCGTTGAATGCGATGTTAGGATCCCAAGTAATGGGAGAATCTGCGCCGCTTTCAATCAATGCCTTATATTCAGCATTGTGTTGGCTGATGGACTTACCGTTTACCCATACGTTGTCAAGTACGCTTGCGGGAAGAGTTGCGTTGTTAACCGCTTGATTTGCCGCCGTCCAAGTAACGTCACCTGCGATATTCAAACGAAGGTGCGCCATGTTACCAGCGTAGTCACCCTTGCCCCAAGTTTTGCTCGAAATATTGGTAATATCAACCTCAGCAAGTTCAGGTACTTCAGGGGTTCCGCCTACAAGGGCAAAGCTACCATCCGCTTGACGAATGAAAGTAACGTCTTCTTTTACTTCATAAACGGTGTTAAACGGATCGTTTGCGGAAGGGAATTGACAACCAGCAAGGATCTTAATTTGTTGTACGTTATCGCCAACAACGCCAGAAGGCCATCTCGTACTGAAGGTACCCTTTCTACCCCATACGTTGAAGAATACTTCACCAGGAATCACGCCGTTCCAAGTTGTACCCCACTTTTGTCCGTCAATCAAAATATGGTCAAAATAATTAATCGAACGAAGATAAGCCTTTTGTTCTGCGGTAGTAGTAAAGGATGCGGTATTCAAATCGCCGTAGTCGTTGGTACCAAGCTTGAACGAAAGGAATTGGTCAGCAGCGCCATACGACCCATCGATACCCGTAACCGTCGTTTCTACAACATTTGCGTGATAGTTGCCTAATTGCTTACCCGATTTTCCATGCGAAGTCATCTTGAAGATAACATTCGTAGAGAAACCAAAGGTTTGTTCATTATATTCCCATTCAAATCCCTTTAAGAATTCGATGCTGTTCACTTCAGGCATAAAGGAAACAGGGATATAAATATCCAATGCACTACCCATATCGCCATGCTTTGTAAGCATTACAAAGATGGGCGCATAGGTTGCTCTACCTGCAATTACATCTGCTGCAATATTAGATTGCATCGTGTGGGGATAAGCATCGCCGTTATCAGGCATATTCGTCCAAGTGATTGCATTGGTTTCCCCTGCGGCATATAAATCACGCCATTCTTTAACGGTTTTACCGTTTACCTTGATATAGTTGAGCAAATCGGGGTACCCATCGTTAAGACATTTACCGCCATCTGTCCAATCAAGCACCTTATCTTCGTCTAACCAGAAACGATATAAGCCAGCTTCTTTGTAGTCACCGCAAGTGCCCCAATCGCCGTTTCCATGAGTATTCGTGTTGTAAATTTCACCCGAAATATCCACGAAATTTGCAGGAAGCTCTTCAGCTGCAGCAACTTTTGCATCAAGCGCGTTGTACGTAGCGACTGCCCCACCAAGACCAGCCCCAACAAACAACGTTGACAATGCAAGTGTCAAAAGTTTCTTTGTTGATTTCTTCATCTTCTTTCCTCCTGATGAATAATTTTTTCCTTAATCATAATACGCAAGAGAGGCTCTCTCTATCAACCCTTGCGAATTTATACATAAATATTATACTATAAATCGAAAAAACTGTAAAGATACTTAAGAAAATTTCTTTTTTAGATAATACCCAAAAATTACGCAATTTGTTTCAAAAGTTACGATTTGCGTTTCTTTACAGTCTTTCACGGTTTAGGTGCGCCATACATCCAACGAATCGTTGGTGATGAGATTGCTATGGTGAATATCGTAGAAATTGCTACGCATTGTATCCAACTGATCAACCGCAAGCACATATTGATAACCCATCGGGGTAAACGTTTTCATTCTACCCGTAACAACCGGCGCCGTGTAACAAGCGTTAAACACGTAACAGCTGGTATAGTTAGAAGTGGGCTGTGCTTTGTTTTTCATAAGGTCAGGATTACTAACCGTGGGACAGTTAAATGCACCGCTGTTATGGATACCATTCACCGAATCGCTGGGATTGATCTTGGAATAAGAATAATAATCCACGTTCGGCACGTACAAGCCCATACCGAAGTTATCATCGTTTACCCAAGCAAACCATTCTTCCTGCGCGCCCTTTTGGTTACCTGCACCATGCGAAGAGGGATTCTTTTGCGTAAACAAGCCGCCTACTTTACTACCCCAAGGCGCAGGTCCTTCGTAGGTAACGAAGGTATGCAACGTATGCACAGGGAAAAACGCAGGAATTTCGTTGGTACGGTTTCTAATTTTGTCCATATCCGTGAAGTCTTCCCAGCAAATGAAGTTGTTGTCAACGTACAACATACCGCCTTTGATTGTGTACCAGTTTTCCATATACGATTTACAGGTAACGCCGCCTTCCACCAAGCCTAAATCTTCAACCTTGATGCCAAGTTCTTGTGCTTTACGTTCGTACTGACCAGTCCATTTATGTGCATAGCCTTTCCCCCAATCCAAAGGACGGGCTTTGATGTAAATTTGGTTATCTTTGATTTCGTAGTCAATCAACTGTGCGGGATTGTCAGCGCAGTCGCCCGCTTGTACAGGGTTATACGACCACCAATCGCCTTCCGAGGAGTCGGTGAAGCAAAAACCACGTTGATAACCGTTTTCACCCGTTGCTTTGTCATCACTGCCGCCTACCTCTGCATAGTAGGATTGCTGAATTTGACGACCGGGGTCATAAATGGTAACAAGGTTTGCCTCAGAGGTAATCAATTCGGCGCCAGGTTCTGCCTTCGCATTGACGCCATACTTAATTCTACCATCTTTCGTGACAATTTCATCTACCGTCTGACCATTATATTCGGTACGGGCAACAAAGGTAATCGAACCACCCAAAGCAAGGTCAACGCCGATTTTTAAACCGCCCTTGTGAAGGTAAACTTCACATTCTACCTCAGGAATATCACGGTCGGAAACCCCAACCTCATTTAAGGTTACCGAACCTGCCTTATCGTCCAAGTTCGTCAACTTAATACTCTTTAAATGCTTGTCAAACAAACCGATACCGTTGGGTCTATACGCATCCAAAAATTGCTTAAATTCCGTATCCGCAGCCTCTAAATAGAAACATTCCTCAACCACCTTCGTGGGGTCTTCGAGGTCGGAATATACAAATTCGCCGTACAAATTCACGTCTGTGGTGTACGCAAGCTTCATGTAGTTTTTATCACCAAGCTCTTTATCCACAGTATAGGTTACGGTTTCCCCAGCGGCAAGCGTTTTCTTCGCCTGCACGCCGAGTAAGTTTTGAAATTGAATTCCCTCTACCACTTCCGAAGTCACTTCGGTCGAGCTGTTGGAGCTGTCCCCGCCCATAAGCGCCGATAAATCGCAACCTGTACCGCTAAGCATACAGCAAAGGGTCATCATCGCAAGGAATCTTTTTTTGTTCATCTTATTAACCTCTTTACTTCTTTACTCCCAGCTGTGTAACATCGAGTTATCAACAACGTTATTTTCGTCAAGGTCTTTAAATTGCTGACGCATTACGTCCACGTAATCTACCGAGATTACATAGGTGTATTGCATAGGCACGTAAGATTTCATCGTCCATACAACAACGGGTGCTGTATAAGAGGTATTTCTTACGTAACAGCTGGTATATTGCGATACCGCTTCAGGTTTGTTATAGCGATACTCGTTGGTTAAAGGGCTATCGAATGCATCCTTATTAATATGCAACTTTTTGCTAGTGGAAGAAAGAGATCTACCCGATACAAACACGTCGGTACCAGGGATATATACGCCTACACCGAAGTCATTATCGTTTACCCAAGCAAACCAATGTTCAATGGGGTTTTGATTTCTTACAGGCTCTTTTACCCAAGAACCAGGCGCTTCCGTCTTCGTCAATTCACCCTTCCAGGTGGTATCCTTACCATCATAGCATACGTAGTTGTGGAAAGGATGTACAACGTACGCTGCAGGCAACTCATTGCTGTGTACAGGTACTTCATCCAACCCTTCAAAGCCGTTCCAATCCACGAAACGATTGGTTACGTATACCATATTCCCCTTAATCGTGTACCAGTTTTCCATATACGATTTGGTGGTTACACCGCCCATAACCGTACCTGTGTAGCTGTCGCCATTATCACCCTTTGACCAGTCCATGGCACGTACTTTTACGTAAATTTCATTGTCGGAAACTTCGTAATCGATGATTTGCGAAGGGTTGCTGACTACGTCACCGCCTTGTACGGGGTTATACGGCCAGTAATAACCATTTACGTCCGCTGTTTTACAAAAACCGCGGTTGTAGCCATTAGAACCGTAATCAGGAGGAAGTACCGTATTAGAAAAGCCGCCTTTTTTCATTTTTTCAGGCGTATCCGCCATCGTACCGCCTACGTTTGCGTAGTAGCTTTGCTGGAACTGACGGCCCGCGTCGAAAATATTGATAAGGTTTACTTTAGACGAAAGGAATTCGTCGCCGTTTGCTTCGTCTAAAGTAGCTTTTGCGTTAACGTCGATGACAACTTCCTCGTTTCTAACTACTTCGTCAATCGTTTGCCCATCGTATTCCAATCTCTGCAAATGCGTCAACGTACCGCCCGTTGCAAGATCGGCACCAACCTTAATTTTACCCTTCGTAACGTAAACTTCGCGTTCGTAATCATCAATTACACGATTGGTAACGGTTGCTTTTTTCATCTGCACCTTGCCTTCGGCATCATCCACGTTGGTGATCATGATGGAAAGGAGCTGTTTATCGAATAAGCCATGCCCAGTGTTACGGAATCTATCGAAGAATTGTTTAAATTCTACGTCCCCTTCACCCTTTTCAATGAAGAAATCTTCCGTAACGATTTTATCCTTGTCCGCTACGTCGTGGTATTTAAATTGACCTACCAAGTTTACGTTGGTGTTCACCAAAAGCTTGATATAATCCAACCCTGCAATATTTTTGTTTACTGCGTAGGTTTTACTTTCGTCCTTTTGCAAGGTAACCACTTCTTGTTCACCCAAAACTTCAAGGTTTTTTTCCGTTTCCGTAATTTCACTGGTGGAGCTTTCGCCACCGCCCATACCGCCGAGCAATGCAGATAAATCGCACGCCGTTAAACAGCTTAAAGACATAATCAATGCCATCAATCCTGCAAGTTTTTTCATAGTTTAATCATCCTTTTTCTTTTTTAATGCAATCGTTGCCGCACCAAGCGCCGTACCACCTATTGCAAGAGATGCGGTGCTGTTACAGCCCGATAATAAGCCAAAAATCGATGCGTATTGCTGTTTCTCCCCCTCGTCCATCGAAGAGGGTTCGTCCGTTTCAGTTTTTTTCTGTAAAGTAGCAAACAACGTTTGCGCATATACCCTAGCCATGTAATCGTTGGTGTGGTTGACGTTGTTCCCCGTCATATCCGCATACCGTTTCCGTTGTAACAAGCTTGCGTGAACGTCCGTCACGTTTACCACAGCAATCCCTTCTTCTTCCACCATTTCCACCAATGCATCGTGGAATTTTTCTTGGTTTAAATGAAAGAATTTCGCGTCGGGATTGGGTAACATCGTCGCAATCAACATAATTTCCGCTTCAGGAAATTTCCCCTTCACCTTCTCTGTCAATTGCGCTGTCTTCGCAGCAAACTTCGTGGGCGTCATATTGCCGTCATTCATACCAAATGCAATGATGGCAAGGTCTAAGTGTTTACGAGTGGCTAAAATGCCGTCAATCTCTTCCAACCCCCATTCGACACCTTTTCCGCCGACGGAAGGGTTGATGAGATTGACTTTACTGCCATATACGAGCTGTAAATGGTCAGCAAAGAGCTTGGGATAGGTTGGCATATAGGGGGCAACCCCGACAAACCCCGACGAGTTTGCGCCCACCGAAATCGAATCGCCAAACACAAGCAAGTCCAAATCCTCACCATTTTGCAACTTTTCCGTTACCTTGGGTAACAAATTGCCCTTAGCTTCAGGGATATACCCCTCATACTCAGCGGTGTGCGTATAGGTGACCACAATTTGTCTTTTGTGGAAAAAATCCCCCTCGTGGAAGCAAATATATTTGCCGTCTTGGTCTTGAAAGCCATGTTCCCCCGTCGTCGGGTGGAATTCCTCATAGCTAAGCGTGGGGATATCACCATCATCCGCGATAATCAATTTACCGCCTGCCACCGTATAATCGACACCCTTTTGATAGGTCTTCGATAATTCGGCATTTTTCACCTCAACGATTTCCTCGACGGGATACAAAAGCTGAATGGGATCAATCCCGCCATACTCGTTTTCTACAACCAAAACCGATTCCATATAAGAGGTTTTTCCCTCCCAAATCGGGTTCATAATTTTTACAATGTCGTAAGAAGGCATATCACTACTCGCCTGCGCATCAATTTTTAAAACGCCTGCAAGCGCTGCGCCTAAAAGACACAGCGCCGCCATTGCGCATATAATTTTTTGATAAATCCTCATATCTTTATTGTTACATTACAATAATTGCACGGATATAAATGGTTTCATCCGATACGGTAATCGTGCCTGCGCTTTCGTTGTAGCCCTGCTGAATACCAATTTCATTGATTGCTTTGCCGTCCGTACCATTTTTCAAGGTATTATATTGCGTCAAATCAATTTCAATCGTAGCCCATTCACCTTTTGCCATATTTGACTTAATCGAAATATTGTTGATGAAGCCGCCGCTGTTGCCGATTTCCATATGAGCCGTCTTCCAGCTGTCGTCTTCCGTTACGTCTACCGTACCAAGACCAACGTTCAATCTATTCAGGTCACCCAAGTTGTTATAAACAATAATCAACTTGCTCTTACCCGTAATGTCCATGTTGCCTTCGCCTTGGTTGTAATATTTTAACAATGCGTCGAAGTAGTAACGAACCGTCGAAACCTCATGGTTAGCTTCGTTATACTGAGCCGAAATCGCCGCTGCCGACAATGCATTGTTGTAGCTGATGATACCGCCATCCCATTTTTGCGTATTGATGGTGCCAGTGGTTTCGCTATTCGAGAAATCCACACCGCTGCGTTCAGCCATATTGAAACGAATTTCCTGAATGGTAATCGAACCTTCGCCGATGAAACGTACTTTTACCTTTTCTACTTGACCAGTTGCGGTAAGAGGCAACGTCAATACGTTCCAACCCATATACTTAGATACTTCTTCCGACATCAAGTCGTAGATGTATTCGGTTTCTTCGCCTGCAATCGTCAAAGCTACGATAACGTTTCTAACGCCTTCTTCGTCCATGTATTTCAAGGTCATCGATTCGTAACCAAAGTTGGTCATATTGCAAGCCTTTTCGAGGTAGCCGCCATTTCCTACTTCAATCTTGGTTGCGCCTGTCGTAAGACCGCTACCCGTATAGGAAATCGCCGCATTATTGATATTCGTCCAGTAATCCTCTACCGTTGCATCCCCTGCATACATATCGTTAAAGCTGATACCAGGGATATCCATACGCTCGAAATCCAAGAATTCGATGCTATGAATCATGATGGCATTGTTGATACCAATACTGTCATATTCAATGCTCAAGTTTTCAAGCAAACCTTCATACAATCTCGAACCATACATATTCAGCACGTATTCTTTCATCGTAGGTTCACCTACACAAGGCGCAATCGCTACGTCCACGTTGGAACCACGGCCGACTTTATTCTTGTAATTCAACGTAAACTTATTGGCATAGCCATAGTTGGTTAAACGAATACGAATCGTCGTTTTCTTACTTAAATCAATTTTTTCTTTCGTACCATCCGCCAACTGAGGGATACCCAATGCAAGGCTAGTCTTCTTTGCGCGGAAAGGGCTGTAGAACAACAAGCCGCTGGTCTTTTCATAAATCTCACCATTGCTTGTTCTTGCGCTAGCAAAATCTTTCGGGAATACCCAACCGCATACGTCTTCTTGCGCATTTGCTACTTCTTGTACGTCTGTAGCATCATCATCTACACGAAGAATCGACACGTTTTCGCTGTCATCCTGCGAGGTGTACGTATCATCGGGAATACCTCTGATAGATTTGATTTGCAAGATATTGCTAAGATCGTTTTCATCTTCGCAAACGTAACCCGACTGTATACGAAGTTGGGTCATAACACTCGAAATACCCCAGTTCGATACACCATTGGTCAAGATGCTGGAGAAATCAAGCACCTTCGTTACCCATTCACCATTGGGATCCATATTCTTTTCATCCGCTTCGTATTTATAGAGGAATGCATTGCCTTCGTGTGCCCATTCACCATCCGTGAACGTGCCATCTGCCATCTGTACAACATAGTAGAATTTTAACGAAGTTGCTTTACCAATATTTCTAAACGTAATCTCTACCTTTTGCGAAGCAGAAATGTCAATCGCCATATTTCTAATATGCAAATACGGGTCAGCCGCCGTGGAATAACCAAAGTTAATTTCCGCGTACTTTTCGTTTGTTTCCGCATCTTCCTTCAATTCGATGGTACCAGGGGTGGAACCACTGCCGCTAGGTGCAGCCATCATGTAGCAAAGGTCATTACGCGTTGCCAACATTTCACCGCTGAAATAGAAATAATCACTGCGGTGGATGTAAACGTTCACGTCCGAAGTAATGGGTTTCGTGAAATCAAATTCTTCCGTGTGTCTTGCGTTCGTATAGAAGCCGTTGCTTTCATAACCATGCGCAAGCTTTTCATAATCAGTAATGAACTGACCTTCCTGAACGTACTGCTTGTACATAGGAACGTCCGTTTCATCCCCCAAATAGTAGGTAACTTCGTAGTTCTTTACCCATTTTGCATACAAGGTAATATCTTCCTCTACCGTATCAATAAAGAAATTCCAAGGCTGCGTGTATTCCTTATCCTTATACCAACCCTGAAC